>DAOTUR010000274.1:0-3915 GCA_034436915.1 Anaerolineae bacterium | reverse complement strand
GGTCCTGGGTGTAATCAAAATTCGGATCGTGGTTGTTGACTTTGTTCATCCACTCGACAATGGCGGCACGCGATGGATTCAACACCTCTAACTCGACACGATGATTTGTCTCATTCTGCCAGACCAGCGGATCAGGGGCAAAGCCTCTGAGTGAGGCGGGCGTTGCTGCGATGGCCCCTGCCGTGCGCAGGCCGAATTTTGCCAGATCTTTGACGCCATCCACAACGGCAGCGCCCTGACTGAGGCCCTGCATCGCACGGCTCACCCGTGCGCCAAGCGCCCCACCGAGACCGCCCGGAACGAAGGCAAGAATGGTCCCAATCACTAAGGCGTTGGCCTGTTTCGCTGCGCCGTCAGCCTCTTGCAGAGCGGTGCGATGGGCAGACCAGGCACGGGCATAGGGAATGGTCATGGCGCTCAACCACTGGCTGAAGCGTCCGGCGGCCAGCGTGAGACGGGCATTTGCCTCTGTCATGCGGTTCATGAAGGCCTGTTCCTCGGTGTTGAGGACGCCCACCGGACGAGAGACGGCGACAGGCGCAGCAGCAACAGGCGCGGCGGTGGTTGATGAGGGTGGCGTGCGCTGAAGAAGTGTGTCTGTACGGCGCTGCAAAATGCGCTGTGTGGCCGTGTTCCCCACCATGCGCTGCATTTGAATCACGGTTTTGGGCTTGATGGGGTAGCCGCTGGTCAGAAAATCCTGGACGACAATCCGCTTATCCCCGCCCATCGTGTCCTGAATGACGTCATTGCTCACCGATGTTTTGTGATCACCTTTTTGGGGAGCGGCCTTCTGAGATTCACTCATTGCTTGTGTCCATAGGGTTCCATCGAACAAAATCGGGATGGGCAAGACGCATGATCGATATACTGCATAATAATGGTACAGAGCAGCTGACTGAAGATTACACATCCCATAACCAGCATATCATATCCCGGGAGAGAAAGCAACGATTGAGCGGTGCTATCGGAGGTTTAGGCCATATTGGTCAAGTTATAGCAAACGGCAGAAAGTGCACGGTAAGAGGCTTCATCTTTTGAATCTACCGTGAAGCAAAATGAAATTCTGGCTTAAATAGTTTGACAATGTCATATTAAACATTTGTTCTATGAAACCAAGTTCAAAGCACAGATGAGCGGGATCCAATGTTTCATCAAATTATAAAAGGTTCTCGCCTGTTTTTAGAACATTTATGTAATGTAACATTGTCAAACTGCTCAGGCAGGCATAAAGGGGCGACCTAGCAAGGCATCATACAAGGCGGCAAGGACACGCTGCTGAACGACAAAGACACGCGGCGCCTCCACCCCTGGCACAGTCACTTGCAAAAGAACGGGATAGAAACGCGGATTGGTCTCATCCCCCCTGTTGATAAAGCGGTCACTTTCCAGCAGCGCCAGCGGTGTTGCGGTGGGCGTCGGGGTAAAAACAGGCGTCGGCGTCCGCGTCGGTGTAGGGGTGACCGTTTGTGTGAGCGCAGCTCCGGATGGCCGACTGCTGCGCGATGTGAGGCGGCCGATGAGAAAAATCAGGAAAAAAGCGCCCAGAATGAACAGGCCGATCAGGATGGGCCGTGGCAGCCCAGAGGCCGTCGGTTCACGCGTCTCCTCGTCCTCCCCCGCCTCATCGGTCTCGTGGATAAAGGCGTGCCGCTTTGAGGGTGAGACTTTGACCCAGCCTTTGATGACCGGAACGAGGCCCTCATATTGATAGCGATCCTGGTACTGATCGATGATTTTGAGTTCCTGAGCATCGCCCGTAATGCCTTTGTCTTTGAGAATGCTCCGATAGCGCCGCCGCAGCCCATCCGCCACCTCGCCGGGAATCGCGTCATAGAGGCCGCCTAACGCCTCATCCGACAGTTGGCTCAAGGCATCAGGCGCATGATAGGAAAAATCACCTCGCGCCGCTGGGTTGACCTCTTTGCCATTGAGCATTAGTCACCGCCCTGACTGATGTCTGACGATCCGAGCGGAGCGGCCCCTCCCGAACTGGCTGTGCTTCCGTCGCCGTTGGTCGTAGGCGTTCGACCCATACTGGTTGCCACATTGACCTGAATTGGCCCAGATGATCCTGAGACTTGAGAGCTGCTGGTCAGTGACGCCCCTCCCCCTGGGTTGGAACTTGCAGCAGAGGCATGAACAGCAGAAACCATGGCTGAGGCAGCCTGCTGGAGACTATTCATGGCCGAATTGATGGTGCTGGTATCCAGCGGGTTGCCTGATGTCGTGCTAATGCCGGAGAGAGCGGCACGAACAGCCGCGGCCACCTCCGGTCCCATCGCTCCTGATGTGGCTGTGTTTTGAACGACGGCGGCGGCGGTATCCGGGGATAAGCGCATGAGGTTTGCCATGCCGGCATAGGTTCCCACTTCGGGCAGATTCGGCACGACCCCGCCCGACGCCGCTGAGACGACGGACGCACCCGTTTCCCAGGGTTTTGAATAGCGAACGCCGGAGGCATCGCCTGCGAGCGCTGAGGCCAGCCCCGTCGAAATTGCGCTGAAGTCGGGCGAACTGATGGGATTGGCATTCGAAACAGCCGATGTCATACCGGACATCAGGCGTGCATTGTCATTTGTGCTGCTGGCATCACCTGCTGCTGCGAATTGAGCGGCATCCGGTGTTGAGGCCCTGGCGAGCGATGCCGCTGTCGTTGCAGCAGGTGTGAGGGAACTCGTCTCAGGCGCTGGTGCAGGCGTCGCACCCGTTGTTAAGGGTTCGGATGACGGGATTGTCGGAGGAGTGGCTGTCGAAAGAGAAGCGGATGGAGCTGATGAAGCCGCGATAGTATTGCTCAATCGCGCAAAATCGTCATCATCACTGGCATCGATTTTTGCGACATCACTGCTTGAGAGGCCGCCCAGCGCAGACCCGGCTGAAGCGCTCAATGTCCCGGCGTCAGAGATAAATCGTGTGGCATTGTCTGCCGACAAGCGCGGCACGAGGGACTGAAGCTGCTCAGGTGATGCTGCTGCGAGATCGTCATAGGTGTTGATGCCGGCGCGATTGAGACGAACCTGCGTGTTAGAGCCAATGCCACGAATGGCCGTGAGGTCATCCGCAGGCGGCGCAGCTTCGGCTGAGACGTTCGAAGCCACAGATCGATCAACGCCCGATGAGGCCAATGTCGCGGCATCAGAAATCATGCGTTCAGCCCGATCCGCTTTGAGGCGCGGCTCAGCCGCCTGTAAAGTGGCAGGCGCGGCAGAGGCGAGATCCTCATACGTATTGATCCCGGCCTCATTGAATCGGCGCTGTGTATGAGGCCCGATACCCTGAATGCTTGTCAGATCGTCGCGCTCCGTCGCCGCTGATGCGGCTGACGGAGGCGGAGTCGATGCGGCAGGTGTGACTCCCGTTCGCGCTGCATACGCTGATACCACCGCCGTCATATCGGCTGAGAGATTGGCAAAATCATCGTCGTCGCTGGCATCGATTTTGGCGATGTCTGATGCTGAGAGGCCCCTGTTGAATGTTGGTGAAAGAGCGAGTCCGCTCGAACCTGGGAAAGCCCGTTCGACATCGGCAACAAAGGCTTGTGCTTGCGGTGAAGGTTGGAAATCGGCGGGAAGTGCGGGTTCAGGCCGTCGCGTGGGTGATGGGAGTGTTGGTAATCCAAATCCAATGGGTGTCCCGGAAGACGATGGTGTCAGAGTATCGTCTTGTCGCGCTGCCTCTTCGCCATCGTTGGACTCGATTTGTACACGCGCTCTCGAAGGCCGGACGCCCAGGTCACTCCGTCGATGCGAGTTTCCCGTTCCATCATCCTGGTCATCGGAGCCTTGGGCATGAATGGGCGTGCCTAACGCGGGAAAATCAAAGTTGCTGCCCGTTCGTGCCATCCGACTATGAGGCCCATATCCCCCAGATCGTGATCCGCCTGAAAAACGAGCGCCTGATGTTGTCTTATCG
>DAOTUR010000273.1:0-6673 GCA_034436915.1 Anaerolineae bacterium | reverse complement strand
CTGGAATTCCTGCTCCGCACCTATCAGCGCACACAGCACGCGGACACGCTGCACGTCGTCACGTATTCGCTGGATAAGATGGCGCGGGGCGGCATTTACGATCAGGTGGGCGGCGGCTTTCATCGCTACAGCGTGGATGCCTACTGGCTCGTGCCGCATTTTGAGAAGATGCTGTACGACAATGCCCAACTCAGCCGCCTTTATCTGCACGCTTGGCAGGTCACGGGCAATGCCTTCTACCGCGAGATCGCGGAAGAAATTTACGACTATATCCTGCGCGAGATGACGGCCCCGGAAGGCGGCTTCTACAGCGCCACCGATGCCGACAGCGAGGGCGAAGAGGGCAAATTCTTCATCTGGACGATGGATGAAGTCCGCATGTCGCTCACACCGCTGCTGGAGGAGCTGCCCAACGCGGCAGACATTGCGATTGAATACTGGGGCATGACCTCCGGCGGCAACTTTGAAGGCCATAACATCCTGTATGTGCCGAATGACGACGCCACTGTCGCCAAGCGCCTGGGCCTGACGATTGAAGAACTGAAGGACGCGCTGACAAAGATCAAAGACCGTCTGTATGCCACGCGCACCAACCGCGTCGCCCCAGGCCTTGATGACAAAATTTTGACGGGCTGGAATGGCATGATGCTCGCCAGCCTCACCGAAGCCGCCCGCGTGCTGGATCGGCCTGATTATCTTACGGCGGCAGAGCGGGCCGGGACGTTCCTGTTGGGGACGATGATGACAGCGGAAGGCCGTTTGCAGCGCACCTACAAAGAGGGGCGGGCGCGGATCAATGCCGTGTTGGAGGATTACGGCCACATGATTGATGCGCTGCTGGAATTGTATCAATCGACCTTCATTGAGCGCTGGTTCACTGCTGCACAAACATTGGCGGACAGCGTGCTCACGCATTTTGCGGCGCAGGATTACGGCTTCTTCGATACGAGTGACGACCATGAAGCGCTGATCGTGCGCCCGCGTTCGCTGCAAGACAACGCCACGCCCTCCGGCAACTCCATCATGGCAAAACAGCTCTCGCGCTTGGCCGCCTATACGGGCGAGGGCCGCTATGATGATGCTGCCCGCTCTGCGCTCCGTCCCATGATCCAGGCGATGCGGATGGTTCCGCAGGCGTTTGGCGAGGCGCTCAATGCGGCCGACAATTTGACCAGCGGCATCGTTGAGGTGGCGCTGCTTGGCAACCCGACCCATGCCGAGATGAAGACGATTCTGCATACGCTGCGCCGTGCCTATCGTCCGTCCCTCATCACGGCCCTCAGCCGCCAGGACACTGATGAGAATGCTGCCATTCCGCTGCTGCGTCAGCGCACCATTCGCGGCGATCAGCCCACCGTGTATGTCTGTCGCCATTTTGCCTGTGCGCGTCCGGTCAATACCGCGCAGGAGATGGAAGGCTTGTTGCAGGGATAGGCATCCACGTAAATTGTAGGGGCAGGATGCATCCTGCCCAAATCATCAGGGCGCGATGCATCGTGCCCCTACAAGGGTCTTTGTCGCATTGATAGGTGAATGATTACGGATGAAAATCCAAACCACCTTCCCGTATCACCCCTGCCCAAGTGCGGCGCGGGCCATGTGACGGATCGCCTCATCAACGCTGTTGGAGGTGGAGGCCGGAACACTCACCTCGATAAAGGCTTCGAGCAGCGGCGGCGGCGCATCGGCAAAAAGCTCGGTCAGGCGTTTTTCAAGCTCATTTTCATGATAAGCAATTTTATCCAGACGAACGTGCATCAGATCGGGGAAATGCTGCTGCCAGAAGGCATTGACCTGAGCGAACATCTTCTGACGGCGTTCGGCCTGCTTCTCTTGATTATAAGCTTCGACCTCTAGTTGGAAGCGCGTGGCTGTTTCATAGCGCTCCCACGCCTCCTCTGTGCTCATCATGCCAATGCGCCGCTTGATGATATCGGCCATCGGTGTGAAGCCCCAGGTGATCACATCGACCATCTTGTCCCATTGATCTTGATCGTCACGCAGCGTTGGGAATGTCGCTTGAAGCCGGTCGTAAAGAGCACGCTCGATGTCATCGTTCAGGTCTTCGCCGTAGGTCGGCCAACGCAAGCCATAGTTTGACTCATAGGTCGCTTCACTGTGACCCTTTGGCTCTTTCTGCATCCAATGGCCCAATTTCTTATAGCGCATGAGGAGGCGTTCGGGGTCAGTGGGGATGCGCCGTGCCTTACCGGAATGATCCCAGCTTGGATCATTGTGGTGGACAATCTCAATGCGATGACCGCCCATAACCCAGCGCACAAACAATGATCCGATACGGGCCCGCTGCTTGGCACGCCAGGCCAACGGGATAACGAAATCAGCATAGCCCAATGGCAGGGCGATCACCCAATCGCCCGTCCCCAACGCGCTCGATAAATCCTCGTACTCAACGGAATCAAGATCAAGCCCCACTGCGATCTCCTCTCTGCTCCTGTAACCTCACAAATGGGCATTTCTTCATGCTAGAATAATAGCGTTTTTTAACCTAAAGGCCATTGGATATGCACTTCCCTCGCCTCTCCCGCGAAAATAGGCTTGCGCTCCTGATCTTCGCCGCCCTCGTGCTGCTCACCATTGCGTCTGGTGCTCAGGGACGGCCACTGATCTATCAGGGCTTTTAGATGCGGCTTCTTTCTATCATCCTATCGACACGTGCCGCGCTTGCTTTGTTGGGAGTTGGCCTTGCTGCCAATCTCCTCCTCCGTGACAGTGGGCTTGTCAGCCCGTCTCTGATGATTGAGGTGCTGCTGCTGGCGCTGCTGATTCCGCCATTGTATTGGCTCACGCCGAAGCCCTGGCGGGTCAGGCTGCTGCTCGGCGTCAGCATTTTAACGCTGCTGCATGGCGGCGTATCGATTGAATATGTGGCGCTGCTGGCGATTCTCCTGTGCCTGACCTGGATCACCATTGCGCCGCCCCCGATGGAGCCGGCCCGCCTTCTCTCATCGAGGCAGCTTTGGGGAGGGCTTGCGGCCATCAGCCTGTTTGCGATTTTGTTGGCAGGACAGCGTTATCTGTCTGGGATTGCTCTGCCCGCCCCCTTGATCGTCGCGGCGCTGCTGGGAGGCATCGGCGTCATCGCGGGCCTCATGCTCTCAGAACCGCGTCTGTGGCGTCCTCTCACGCATAGCCTGATTCCGCTGGGATTGATTGCAGCGGTGAGCATTGGCTTTGCTCCTTCTCTTGCGAGTGCAGATTTTACTGCCCTGTTTGTCACGCTTGCGGCGATGAGCATCCCCACTCTCTCATGCTGTCTGTTGTGTGGCGTGTGGGCACTGCGGGCGGATGAGGGGCAGCGGCGGCACATCGCCCGCGTGGGGATCGCGCTGTTAATCGTGCTCTTTGTGATGTTTAAATGGCAGAGCAATACAGATGTTCTATCCTGGTTTGGCTTTTCTTATATTGCATTCCGTCTGCTGCATGTCCTGCTGGAAAAACGCCTCAACGCAGCGCTGCCTGTGGGGACATTTGAAGAGTGGAGTGTTTATAACCTGTTTTTCTCGGCGCAGGCCGTTGGGCCGATTGATCGCTGGCCGCGCTTCGCTCCTGATCTTCAGAAGGACAAACGCTTCTCCTGGGAGGATTTCGTCACGGCTTGGGAGCGTATTTTATGGGGGGCGATCAAGAAATTTTTCATCGCCGATGTCCTGCTGCTGCCGCTCATCCCTGGATCAGTGCCGATTGAGATGACCACGCCCCTGTATGCGTGGTATCAACTGTATGTTTACACCTTTTACCTCTATTGGGATTTCTCCGGCTTTGTCGATATTGCCATTGGCATCGGCCTGCTGATGGGCGTCCATCTGCCGGAGAATTTTAACCGCCCCTATACGCGGGGCAGTTTGGCACAGTTCTGGCAGTCATGGCACATGACGTTATCGAGCTGGCTGCGGACGTATGTCTTTCTGCCGTTGAGCCGCTCCCTGCTCCGCACGCGGCTCAGACGCTTCCCCTGGCTCATTGTGCTGACGGCTAACCTCGTGACTATGACTCTGATTGGGTTCTGGCATGGCACGAATGGGCGTTTTATCGCCTGGGGCCTGTGGCACGCTCTGGGCCTGTTCGTCCACAAGCTGTTCTCTGATCGCACGCGCCGCCTGCAAATGACCTGGAAAAACACCTGGCGAGCACAGGCATTTCATGTGTTCAGCGTTGCGCTTACATTTCATTTTGTCGTGTTAGGGTGGGTCTTCTTTGCTCTGCCAGGATTAAAGGACAGCCTGCGCTATCTCGCGCTGCTGTTTGGTGTTCGCCTATGACTGCTCCATCGTCGCGCCCTGTCGAAGTCATCAACGGTTGGTTTGTTTTACGGGCTGTGCTCAAAGCTCTGGTGTTGTTTGCGCTCTTCAACGGCATCTATGTCATCATCCAACCCGTGAAAAATGGCCTGCTGCCAACGGTCTACAATGGGCTTGTGCCGGGGCGAATGCGTTTTGAGCAAGAGTACGCGGCAAATATCAACCAGATGTTCAACGATCATGTCATTCGCTACGCCACATCAGACACGTACAACGTTCTATTTCTGGGCAGTTCGGAGGTCTGGGGCAACAACACCCAGGCAGATCTCGCAATTCCAAATGTGTTAGACAGTTTCTCTCTGTCCACCAGCAGCGGGAAGCCTGTGCGAGTTTACAATGTGGCCTTTCCGTTTCCTGATGCCTTCAAAGATCTGGTGATTTTGCAATACCTGTATGATCAAAAGATTCCCATTGATCTGGTTGTTGTGCCGACGAATCAACTCTCATTTTCATGGCACAGTATTCATCCGATTGTGGTGTCTAATATCTCCTATGCACAATATGTGGTTGATCTCTATGATCTTGACGGCTCTCAACTTCTCCCACCGCTCACGACCTATAAGGGGTGGTTCTGGGCAGACCGAGTCGCCCTGGGTCATTGGCTGATCAACCAATTTTTGTCTCCGCGCTGGCTGATTGTTAAGCGTGATCGAGAATTTGCACCTCCGCTTCCTCTCAACAAAATCTACGACCTGACATCTCTGCCTATAGACACGCGACCTGGCATCATTCCAGTCTTTGCAAAATTTCATCAGAAAACAGGTGTTTCTGTGCTGATGATGGTGATGCCGGCCCCGTTTCAAAAAAATGTGTTTCAGGAATGGCTCCTTGAGCAGACGTCACAGGTTCAGCTTCCTTTCCTAGATTGCTCCCATACATTCCTTGCGCCCGGCGCTTATGTGGATAAAATTCATATCCTGCCGGAGATGCAAGCGCCAATGGCCCGCATTTTGGCGCGGCAACTCGTTGACCCGACAGCCGCCCGCCTCGCGCCCGATCTGCCGCTGCGTCTGACCGTGCCCTTACAGCAGGATGAAGAAATATGTATTTATCATCAGGCCGCGAATGCCTGATCCCCTTGTTTGATCTGCATAAGGACAGCCTGCGCTATCGGGTGCTGCTGTTTGGTGTTCGCCTATGACTGCTCCATTGCCGCGCCCTGTCGAAGTCATCAACGGTTGGTTTGTTTTACGGGCTGTGCTCAAAGCCCTGGTATTGTTTACGCTCTTCAACGGCGTCTATGTCACCATCCAACCCGTGCAAAATGGCCTGCTGCCAACGGTCTACAATGGGCTTGTGCCAGGGCGGATTCGTTTTGAGCAGGAGTATTCCGCAAATATCAATCAGATGCTCAACGATCATGTCATTCGCTACGCCACGTCAGACACCTACAATATCCTGGTAGTCGGCAGTTCGGAAACATGGGGCTACCGTGTTCAGCCAACGGAGGCAGTTCCTGCTCTGATCGAGGGATTGAACTTGCAAACACACGGCGGAAAGCCCGTTCATGTTTATAATCTGGCGTTTCCCATCGGAGAGATTTTGAAAGAGCTGATCTTTACGCAGGCCGTTTACGAGCGCGGCATCCCGATTGATCTTGTCGTCGTCGTGGTAAATTTTCAGGCGTTCTCACGCACCACGCCGCATGTGATTGTGAAATCAAACCTGTCTTACGCGCAGCATGTGGCCGAGCTGTACCATCTGCCCGCGTCTTATGTGCCGGAGGCCCCACCGCAGTCTTTATGGACGGATCGCGCTGCCCTGCGCCAGTGGGCTACCGATCAGGCGCTTGCAACCAAATGGAGCGCGTTAAGCATAGATCTTGTGGACGAAGGGCTGCCGCCGATGTCCCGCCTCATCAATTTAGACAGCCTGCCGCCGAGCACACGTGATGCTGTTCTGCCTGCATTCTTCCAATTTTCGCAGCATACGCACATTCCGATGCTTCTTGTGGTTCCGCCCGCCCCTTATGAGAGAAACGCCTACAGTCATTGGATTCCAGGTCAAGCCCAGAACGCCCATCTTCCCCTGATCGATTGCAGTCATGTGTTTACAGATCCGGGCGCGTTTCAGGATAAGACACATACCCTGCCGAGTATGTACCTGCCGCTGGCCCGCATTCTGGCGCGGCATCTGGCCGACCCAACGATTGCCAGCCTCGCGCCCGATCTGCCGCTGCATCTTCCGGCCTCCGTCCCACAGGATGAGGGAATGTGCGCCTATTACCAGAAAAGTGCCGTAAAGCCCCTGCCTTCAGGCAGGGGGATATAAGGCGTAAAACTTGCCAAACGATCTCGTGATGGCTACACTTTGACACAATTCGATCAGACAATGCGCTTCACGAGATGTCAGAG
>DAOTUR010000272.1:0-5563 GCA_034436915.1 Anaerolineae bacterium | reverse complement strand
GGCCACAGTGACCATGTGACATCCAGGCGATCACTGATTTCAACGTTGTCGATCCAGACGCCAGGGCCAGTGCTGCTAGAGCCACCTGTCTTGAGATTGAAGCGCAGCATGATATCGTCTTCCGAGTCATCGCCCGGAACGTTCGCCAGCGCATTGATGAGGGGTTTCATATCGATGACAACCCGTTCCCAGGCGCGGGAGTCGCGTGTTTCCGTCCACATACTATTGCCGACAGTCTGCATCCCGTCGTCATAGGCCCAGAGGGTGTTCCAGGCGCTGGGGCTGGCCGTCTTCAGCTTCCATTCAACCAGCAGACTCGTGCCGGAACCAAGATTGCGCTCCCACCAGAAGGTCATCATGGGGTTCACAGAGGGCTTGTCCTGACCCTGGGCCACCGTATTACACTTGGGGCCAAGCGGCTTGCACAGGGGCGAGCGCGGGTTGGTGATGGTGTCCGCACGCACATCCAGCGGATAACGCAACTGAACAATCGATTGATCATTCGGGTCGTAGTTGGTTGCGGGGGAGTCCGTCCACGAGAAACCTGATGCGCCGCCCTGCGGATTTGGGCCAGCTTCGCGTGCCCATGTCCCCAGACTCTGCCACGCGACATCCGAGGAGCTGTCATCCATCTTATCGATGAAGGGATAGGCCGTGAAGCGTGGACGATCAACCCGCTCTAAGCTGATGTTATCAATCCACCAGCCGCTCTTGTTTGCTGTCGAGTCTTTATCGACGAGCATCGCAAAGCGCACGCGGAACTTGCGGATGCCGGCATCGGCAATCGGTTGCAGCGCGACACGCACCTGGGTGGCGGCGCTCAGAGTGACCGTGCTTGTGCCTGTGCGCGGCACGATGGTAGACAGGGTCGTCCATGTTGCGCCATTGCCATAGCTGTAAGGATCTGCCGTATATTGAACCTCAAGACCTGTCAGGCCCGCAAGTTCATAGGTATTGAAGAACGTCAGTTCAGGTTCACCGTTATCGCCGTCCAGGTCGATGAGGCCGCTTGTGCTGTCCAGATCGACAAAACCGTTTAGCTCCAGCGAGTGAATGCGGAAGTTACGGTTATCTGTCGCGGCGACAGGGCGCTCAACATCAATCTTCGTGTAACTGGTGACATCCGGACTTTCGTGCCAACCAAAGCCTGTTGCGCCGATGGCGTTTTCAGACGTGAGACCCCAATTGCCACTGGCGATGAAGTCTTTGGCCTGATTTTTATCATTCAAATCCCACTTCTTCGCCATGAACAGCGTGGGCCGCACAAGATTGTCGATGGTGATGGTATCGACCCACCAGCGGCTTGAGGCGGTTGTGGAGGTGTTCTGCATGGCAAAGCGCAGCGCGATCTTCTTGCCGACGTATTTGACGGGCAGCGTCACGGGTTGATACGTCCAGTTGAAGTTGAAGGTATCATCTTTGTGCAGCGGGAATTTATCCCACACCAGCAGGCTGCGATCCGAATTGTATTCCGAGACTTCAACCCAGGCGCTTGAGGCGATCTGGAAATCCCACAGATCCCAGAAGGTGAGCGTGGGCGCTGTCATCGCGGTTGGGATTTCAATGCTGCCGCGAAACTCGAGATAGCAGAGACGTGATCCTCTAAAGGCACTGTCCGGCTCATAGCTGTTCCAGAGTTTGTCCGGCGTATCGGCGAACTTCTCCAGCCCTGTGGGGTTGCCCCAATCGCAGTTGGCCGCGACGTTCGCTGTTTTGTTGGGGACGGAGGTTGTATCCAGATACGTGATCGGATTGCCAGCGCCATCAAACAGGGCGTCATCCGGGTTTGAGCGATTGGCACCACCTTTAAGGCCCACACTGACTGAGGCACCCCCTGTAAGTTCCTGATAATCCACGCGCACCTGATAGTAACCCTGCTTGAAGGTGCGCGTAATCGATGTTTTGGGCGGAACGCCAGAGCCACCATTCCAGTGATCGAGAATCAGACATTCATTGGGAATGGTCAGACCTTTAGGATCATTGGCGAAGTTATAGCCGAGCGCCGCATCATCCACGACAACCCAGTTTGAAGTGCCATTTCCAACATATCTTGTAGAGCAGCCAGGGACTATGCTGCCGCTTGAGCTGCCAAGCATAAAGATACGAATGCCATCATCGACTTTGGGAACGTCGAAAGTAATCTGCATATCGCGTTCGAGGTAAATTGTGCGTGTCCAGGTGGCGCTGAAATTATCAGTGGGGCCACCGACTTTCGGCCCGTTGGTTAACCAATCATAGGCCAGTATCTGCTTCTTGGAGGGGTCTAACGCGCCATTCAATCCGACAAGGAAGGGCTGACCTGACAGGTTTGTGCCTGTATAGTATGTGCCAGACCAATCTTCAGTGCCGAGCGGATTGAACTCATCCAACCGCCAGTAAATCTTATCGTTGGCCGTATCCGTCCAGGGAGCCACCACCGCAAAATCGACGACTGTCGGTGAGGGCGGCGGCGTATTGGTGGGGATGGTCGGTGTGGGGACAAGGGTATCTGTCGGGGGCGGGGGTGGCCCTGGGGTGGGGGTATTGGTCGGAAACTGCTGCGTGCTGGTTGGCAGTGGTACTTCCGCAGGGGTATAGGATGCCACAGCCGTTACGGTTTGCCAGAAGGCAGCCACGTTTGGCGGTGTGACTTTGCCACCGACCTTATCGCTCTCACGAGAGACGAGATTGAACACAGTGTTAGAGAACACATTGGCGATCGTCGGCCCTGTAGCGGCTAACGCTAATCCAAAACCGAGAATGACCAGAACCAGGATCAGCGAGTATTCAACCAGCGCTTGACCGTTGGATGGGGCAGGGGGTGTTTGCTTGTTGTGTTGTGACATACCTACACCTATCGCTTAAAAGAGAAAGGCGGATCAGGGAGACTCGCTCTGTCTTTTATACTACCTGAGTTTCGGGCATTTGGGATTTAATTTCTTGTCGATACTTGTATAAATGCATAGACAAGAAAATCGATCTCAATTCTTTATACAGAGGATAACACTGTGGCACACATCATCGATGGGCAGCAGGTCGCGCAAAGAATTCGTGCTCAGGTCGCGCAAAAAGCGGCTGATTTTAAGGCGCAGTATGGATTTGCGCCTGGATTAGGCGTCGTGATGGCGGGCGATAACCCGGCCTCGCAGATGTATGTGCGGATGAAACAGCGGGCCTGCGCCGAGGCGGGCATCGCATCTTTCACAACTCTTGTCGATGCCAATACGCCGCATGACGAGGTGGAGCAGGCGGTCAAAGCCTATAACGACGATGAACGGGTGCATGGCATTCTCGTCCAACTGCCGCTTCCGTCTCATATCGATGAAGAGAAGGTCTTGGCGCAGGTCAGCCTGGACAAGGATGTTGATGGTTTTCATCCGATCAATATTGGGGCGCTCGGCATGAAAGGCCGTGAACCGACCTTCACCCCGGCCACGCCGACAGGCTGTATGCTCTTGATTCAGGAGTCGGGCCTGACGATCAGCGGGGCGAATGCAGTGGTGATTGGCCGCAGCAACATTGTGGGCCTGCCGATGGCGCTGATGCTGCTGAAAGCCAATGCCACTGTGACGGTGTGCCACAGCCGCACGCGAGACCTGCCGAGTTTTGTCAAGCAGGCCGATCTTGTGGTGGCCGCGATTGGGCAGCCGGAATTCGTCAAAGGGGCATGGCTCAAGCCCGGCTGTGTTGTGATCGATGTCGGCACGAATCAGGTAGCCGATGCCAGCGACAAGCGCGGCTATCGCTATGTGGGCGATGTGGAGTATGCCAGCGCGAACGAGGTGGCGGGCTATATCACCAAAGTGCCGGGCGGCGTTGGCCCGATGACGATTGCCATGCTGCTGCAAAACACGATGAAGGCGGCGCAGCGTATGATGGGCGAAACGGTGTAGCGGCGGGTGTGCCCTCACCCCCGGCCTCTCTCCCACAAGGGCGCGAGGGGTGCAAAACAGAGCAAAAAGCCCCTCTACCACGCAGTGGGAGAGGGGTTGGGGGGTGAGGGCGATTGCGTCTTAAATTTTTTGGTTCACAAAAGTCCATAGAAGGTGTCTATGTAGGGGCTTGGCAGGCCAAGCCCTTCCTGATCCTATCCGGTGATTCGCCGCGAGAGTGCGTTCGCCCTGAGTTGGTTCAATCATAATCAGCATGGTATAGTCTGGCGGCACTCAGGAGGGTTTTGTGAGTACATTACTCGTCAAGCACATTCATACCTTAGCCACATTTGATGACAGCGGCCTTGAACTGCGTGACGCCTCTGTGTTTGTACGCGATAATGTCATCGAAGCGATTGGCCCGCTGGCAGATCTTCCGTCACAGACAGCGGATACAGTAATTGATGGCTCGCGCCATGTCGTGATTCCGGGGCTGGTGAACACCCATCATCACATGTTCCAGTGTCTGACGCGCTGCATCGCCCAAGACAAAGAGCTGTTCGATTGGCTGGTAACGCTGTATCCCATCTGGAGCAATCTTCGCAGCCCGCATGTCTACACCTCGGCAAAGCTGGCAATGGCCGAATTGATTCTGTCGGGCTGCACCACCTCCAGCGATCATCTCTACATCTATCCCAACGATGTCACGCTCGAAGATGAGATTCGCGCTTCGCAGGATATCGGGATGCGCTTTCATGCGGCACGCGGCGCGATGAGTGTGGGCGAGAGCCAGGGCGGTCTGCCGCCGGATCGCGTGGTCGAGAAAGAAGACGCCATTTTGCGCGATATGCGCCGCGTCATCGAGCAGCATCACAACGCAGAGCGCTATGCCATGCTGCGCGTTGTGATCGCGCCCTGTTCGCCCTTCACCGTCTCGCAGGATTTGATGCGCGAATCGGCAGTGCTGGCCCGCAGCTACGGCGTGCATCTGCACACGCATCTGGCCGAGAACGTCAAAGATATCGATTACAGCGTGGATGTGTACGGCCTGCGCCCCGGCGATTATGCCCAGGATGTCGGCTGGGTAGGCCATGATGTGTGGCACGCGCACTGTGTCCAGCTTAACACCGAAGAAATCGGCCTGTTTGCCCGCACTGGAACGGGCGTCTGTCACTGTCCGTCATCGAATATGCGTCTGGCGTCGGGCATTGCGCCGCTGCGCCAGATGCTGGATACAGGCGTCAAAGTTGGCCTCGGCGTTGATGGCTCGGCGTCGAATGACAGCGGTCATCTGCTGAATGAGGCGCGTATGGCAATGCTGCTTCAGCGCGTGGGCGGTAATCCGGCGGCGCTGTCGGCGCGTGAAGCGCTGCGTGTGGCGACACGCGGTGGGGCGTCCGTCCTGGGGCGCGATGATATTGGTCAAATTGCCGTTGGCATGGCGGCGGATTTTGTGGGCTATCGTCTGGATCAGGTCGGATTCGCCGGAGCACGCCATGATGCGGTGGCAGCGCTGGCTTTTTGCCAATCCGTCAATGTCGATTTTTCGATTATCAATGGGCGGGTGGTGGTGGAAGAGGGTCATCTGCAAACGCTTGATCTCCCGATGCTGATCGAAGAGCATGATCGCCTGTCGCAGGCGCTCATCAACGGCGAATCGATTTGAGAGGGGTGAAGCGAGGCGGTCTGTAGGGACATGACATGTCATGTCC
>DAOTUR010000271.1:0-17195 GCA_034436915.1 Anaerolineae bacterium | reverse complement strand
AAAAGCGGGATTTTTGCCAAAATTTGGCACTTTGTGACCTTTTATAAGCCAAGTTTTGGGGTCAAATTTGCTTCAAAAAGGCAGATTTGCCTGTGTTTTCAAAATTGGCGAAGGTATTGCTCCATGAGTTCTCAATAGATTTGCGTTTATCATGGTCTTTGCCTCCCTTTAACCTCTCTCACACTGCAAGGATGCAGGGTTGTACAGTCATCAATCTCGTAATTCCCCCTTGCTCCTCCACCTGACCTCTCGTAAACTATCTTGCCCCCCAATCAACCAGGGAGCCGTAATCATTCACCTACCCGTGAGAATCGTGGGTAGGTAGTAGGGGCAGGATGCATCCTGCCCACGTTGAATCCCCCATAAATCAATCAGGGCGCGATACATCGCGCCCCTACAACCGCCTTCATCGCATGGATAGCTGAATAATTACTAGGGAGCCTCACTATGTCGCCAATTGTTGGCATGGACTTCGGAACCACCAACTCAGGAATGGCCGTCTATGATGGTCAGCGTCTGCATACCCTCCCTTTAGAAGGCCAGAGCGGGGTCAGCCCGACAGCCCTGTACATCACCAATGACCGTGAAGTCTTCATCGGACGCGAGGCGATTGACACCTACTATCGCCATAATCTCAATCGTCCGAGCAAAATGCAGCGCGTTTGGGTCGGCGAAATCGAGCAAACATTCGCTGATGTTGGGACGTTCATCAAAGATGTCTACATTGAGAAGGATATTTACTCGCCGGGACGCCTGTTTCTGTCGTTCAAGATGGGCCTCGCCAGCGCGGAGTATGTCGGCACACTCGTCGGCAGCTACTTTTTCACCCTCGAAGATATCATTGCCACTTACCTGTACACCACCCGCCGCCGCGCCGAGGCACAGCTTGAAACCGATCTCGATACAATTGTGCTGGGCTGTCCGGTGCGTTACTCAGACAAGGTGGAGGCCGATGCGTTTGCCCGTGAGCGCATGATTCAATCGGCCTTTCGCGCAGGCTATAAAACGGTCTACATGCAGTATGAGCCGCTGGCAGCGGCCACCTATTATGAATCGACACTCGATCACGATGAGAATGCCCTGATTTTCGATTTTGGTGGTGGAACGCTTGATATCAGTGTGCTGCGCCTGGGGCATGAGCGCCAGATTATGGCAAACGGTGGCATCCCTATCGCGGGCAATGTCTTCGATACGCGCATCGTGCGGGCCAAAATGCCGCAGCACTTTGGCGAAGGCGAGGGCTATTATTCCAGCGGCAAAAAGCTGCCCATTCCTGCCCGCTACTATGAAGCCTTCGCCAGTTGGCAGGATATTCTCGCGTTGCAAATGCCCGATGCCATCGCCGCCCTGCATCAGATCGCCCCGAAAGCGCAGAATCCGCAAAAAATTCATGCCCTCATCAGCCTCATCAGCGGGCAGTACGGCCTCAAAATGTATGATGTGGCGGAGGCCGCCAAAATTCAGGTGTCGCAGGTGGATCGCACACCGCTAAACTTCGATGGTAAAGGCTTTCGCATCCGTGATACCCTCAGCCGCAGCGAGTTTGAGCGCTTCATTCGGTCAGATATTCATGCGATTGCGGATCGTCTGGACAGCGTGATCAGCGCCTCCGGCCTCAAGCTGCATCAGATTGACAGCGTGATTCGCACAGGTGGCTCGTCGGAAATCCCGGCCTTCATCGATATGCTGACGCAGCGCTTTGGGGCGGAGAAGGTCAAGGCCGTCGATATTTTTGGCAGCGTGACGTCGGGCCTGGGCTTCGTCGCCCATGAGATTATGAACGGAACCAGCCCGCTCACCGCCTATCACAGCGACATCAGCCGCATGATGCAGCGCATCAGCAAAGATGTGCCGCTGGTCGATCTGGATCAGCTCACGCGGCTGATTGACTTGAAGGAGACGCGCAGCAGTGCGACAGGACAGGAGAATATCCTCATCCTGCGTGATCCTGAGCAGGCCCTTCATGCCATCTCCTACGACTTTGAGACACCTGCTGTCTTCCTATATGCGGCGGACGAGGTCTCAACCCTGATTCCAGCGGATGATCGGCTGCTGCTGCTCACCACTGAATATCGCGCTGTCTCACGCACGGCCCGCCAGTTGGCCGAACTCACGACGATTGGGGTCAAGCTAGAGGGGTTGGAGGATTTCACGGGCAACGCCTTCGGGCGCGAGACCGTGTGTGCTATTGTCCCGCTGGCGGATATGCCGCCGAGCGACGATGTGCTCATCCTCTCCACACTCGGCTATGCCCGCCGTATGGACGGGGCCAAACTGCTCGAACGTCTCGCACAGCCTGTGTCATACGCTCTGCCTCGTCTGCGCGGCTACCCGATGAGCCTGGTGCGGCTGCCGAGCGGCGGCGAAGTGCTCATCTTGTCGCAAGCGGGGCGTATGGTGCGGTTTCCCGTCGATCAGATCGGGCGCACAGAACTGCGGTTGCTGACTGTGCCGATGAAAAGCGGTCTTGCCGCTGCGCTCGGTCTCCCCGCGCCAATGGAGATACTCGTGGTCACAAAATCCGGCTACGTAATCCGTCTCAACACGACTGATATCCCGATGACGACGGAGGCCAACACAACGGGCGAAAAAATCCTCACCCGCACACAGCCCGTCGCTATGCGGCCTTACCATGCCGAGTGTTCGTATGCGCTCCTCACCTCTC
Organism: Anaerolineae bacterium; assembly: GCA_034436915.1. Lineage (GTDB taxonomy): Bacteria > Chloroflexota > Anaerolineae > Aggregatilineales > Phototrophicaceae > JALHOR01. The sequence goes on along the minus strand of DAOTUR010000271.1, from coordinate 14,530 downwards.
AGAGAGTCATTCCGCTGACCACTGAACAGATCAGCGCCTGGGATGAGCAGCAGCCTCTCGTCCGCCTGGGCAAAGGGGAGTCGGTGTGTGATCTCGTATTGCGATAGGCTGCTCTCGTATGGGCCGATATAGTCTTCATGGTGGCAAATTCACTTGAGAATGATGGGATGTGACAAAGAGGCCACGATTATCGGCTCCTGTCCCGGGCTATCGTCATTCAAGGCTGATCGACAGGACTTGCTTTTCAGGAAATTCCATACCCCATAAACCCTGCGACGAGGAATCGATATCTGTCTGTATCTCTGCCGTCAGGCTTCGGGCGATATCTTCTAACGCCGCACAGGAGAGGCTTTCGAGCCGTCCCAGACATCGATTAAACGTCTGTCCCTTGTGATGACGATAGGCATACCAGTCACCCTCACCGCGTTCACGCGGCTCTTTACGCAGCGTGAGATGCCCATGCTGGCCTTCAAACGCAAAGGCGGACAGATGACGCACTTCTCTCTGTAAGGTGCTGTCCATCTGAATAGAGATAAAGAGCGACTGCTCTGTATACAACTGATACAGGTTCTCTTCGGGCGACCAGATCAGCGCCGTCTTCGCAACTTTTGGCATTATCACCTCGTCACATCAGCCCAACATGTGTGTGAGTTTGGAATAGAGGTCTTGGAGAGGATTTGGATCATTAAATCCATTTTATCACGTATTGTGTCAGAGAGGCAGCAAAAATAGAACGAGTTTTCTTCATATATCAAAACATAAGCTGGAATTTTGATCGAAGGGCAAAGTGATCTCAAGGATGAACGACCTTTGAGACCGCTTTGCGAGAGGACGAAAGACGTGTGAACTCCTATCATGCCTGATGCTATGACTTTTCCTTCGGACTCACTGTCACAAATTCCGCCGAAACATAGCCCACGTCGTCATTGTAGGAAATCTTATACCAGCCGCTGACCTCCTCAAGGATGACGAATGACATATTCGGGCCAATTGCGCCAATCGATTTTTGTGTTACATCAGGGCCGCTTCGCACATTGATGACATCATTGGGCGTTAAAGAGACGAGCGGCGTCCTGGGTGTAGCGGTAAGTTCGGGTTGATTCACAAAGGTTTCTACCAGCAGGTCGTTGATCGCGGCCTCGGTTTTATCGTAGGCCCCTTCACCAATCTGCTTATAGCGAATCATGCCTTGTTTATCGATCAGGTACATGGTGGGCCAGTAAAGCTGTCCATAGGCCCGCCATGTTGCCCCGTCGTTATCCATGCCAATCGGATAGGTGACGTTTAAGCGCTGTGCAGCAGCGGCAATATTTTGCAGATCGTGCTCATAGGGAAATTCTGGGAAATGAATGCCAATCACAATGAAGCCCTGATCACGATAGTCGTCATACCATGATTCGATGGAGGGCAGGGTGCGGACGCAGTTGATGCAGCTATATGTCCAGAACTCCAATAGGATGACATGTCCTCGCAAATCCTCTAAGCGCAGCGGCGTTGTACTGTTCAACCATGCCAGGCTCGCAAGCTCTGGGGCTGCTCCCTTATTCGGCAAACTGGACACGTAAACCTCCTGAGAAGGGGTTGGGGTGGATGAGAGAGTTGATTCAGCCTTCGCTGTGGCACTTGGCTGAATATTCTGTGCTGCAAGCGGAAAAACACTGAGCATCAATCCTGCAAAGACAGTGATGATAGCCATCCATGCAAGTCCTAACGGGGGCAAGATACGCCGTTGAATCATGGGGATTATCTCTTTCAATTTTTATAGCGGAAGGTATAAACAAGTGATTTTGACTTGACATAGGATGAGGTCTATGAGCTTTTCATCCTGACAGTGCCTTATCAAGAGATGCCTTGTTTATCCTGCTATCGTAGTCGCAATGTCTTACGACATTATCACCCCAGCCTGTGCTGCGTTGGTCATCGGGCGATGTTGCTCAGGCAAGGCTATGGCAGAGCGGTGGGCCAATGATATATCATGCGCCCTACAGAAGTTCTTTCGAGATGTCTTATAAGGCCAATGTATGAATCGCGCCGGAAGTGTGCTCATTGTTGATGATGAAAAGACGCTGCGAGAGGTCGTGCGGCGCTACCTGGAATTAGATGGATTTCAGGTCTGGGAGGCCGAAACCGGGCCGGAAGCGCTGGAACGTATTGCGGCAGGTCGCCCGGATCTGATTTTGCTCGATGTCATGCTGCCCGGATTGGATGGGTTTGCGCTGGCTCGTCGTCTCAATGCCGAAGCTACGCCAAACGCGCCTGCCATCCCGATCATCTTTCTGACCGCCCGTAAAGATGAGATGGATCGCATCGCAGGCTTTGACCTGGGGGCCGATGATTACGTGACGAAGCCGTTCAGCCCACGCGAGTTGGTGGCGCGGGTGCGGGCGGTGTTGCGGCGCAGCGGTGGGCTGGCCCAGGGCGATACGCCGCTGGAAATGGGACGCCTGGGGATTGATCCACGCAGCCGCACCGTGACGCTGACCGGACAAACGGTGGCGCTGACGGCCAAAGAATTTGATCTGCTCTGGTTTCTGGCGCGGCATCCGCAGCAGGTGTTCAGCCGTACCCAACTGCTCGATAATGTCTGGGGCTATGAGTTTTATGGCGATGAGAGCACCGTCACGGTGCATATCCGCCGCCTGCGTGAAAAGATTGAGCCGGACGCCAGCAAGCCAACCTATATTCAAACCGTCTGGGGCATCGGCTACAAGTTCGATCCACCGGAAAGCGCCTGAGTGTTGACCTGTCAGGGCGAGTTGTCCCGATAGTCACTTCGTGAGAGAGGGAAGTCAGCCTTGCGGTGGTCACGGATCATCTGATGCGCTACCCAATTTTCGCGTTGTCTGTTGTAATATAGCAGGGGATTATCACACACGGAGAGACACACATGGCGTATCTGGTCACGGGCGGCGCGGGCTTCATCGGCAGCCATGTCGCGGAAAAATTACTCGCACGCGGCGATGAGGTCATCATCTTTGATAACTTCAACAATTATTATGATCCCGCTCTCAAACACGCCAATATTGCGCGTCTTGCGCCCTACAAAGCGGGCCTCAGCGTTGTTGAGGCGGATCTGCGCGATGCCGATGCGGTGCAGAAGACCTTTCAGACTCATCGCATCACACGGGTGGCGCATCTGGCAGCGATGGCAAACGTCCGCAGCAGCATCAATCAGACGCCGCTCTATGTGCAGATCAACGTCAACGGCACGGTAAACATGCTTGAGGCCGCCCGCGATGCCCAGATCGATAATTTCGTCATGGCCTCGACAGGCTCGGTGTACGGCTCAACGCCCACGATTCCCTTTGTCGAGACCGACAGCGCGGATCGTCCGCTGGCCTCGTATCCGGCCACCAAGCGGGCGGCAGAACTGATGGCGCACACCTATCACAATCTCAATCAAATGAATGTGACGATCCTGCGCTTTTTCAATGTGTATGGGCCAGCGGGCCGCCCCGATATGATGCCGCTGCGCTTGATGCACGCCGCCATCGATGGCAGCACCATTCCGGTGTACAACCAGGGGCAGTTGAGCCGCGATTGGACATATATTGAAGACACCGCGAATGGCGTGGTGGCCGCGCTGGATCGGCCATTGGGTTATGAGATCATGAATCTGGGGTTTGGGCGGCCTGTGCTGCTCACCGATTTTATTGAGACGATTGAGGAACTTTCAGGCCGCACCATCAACAAGGATTTTCAGCCTGCGCCCGCCAGCGAACCCACGATTACCTTTTGCAACAATGACAAAGCCCGCCGCTTGCTCGGCTTCGATCCGCAGACGCCTGTGCAGGATGGCCTCGCCAACACCTGGAAATGGTTCGCCCGCACGCAGGATGTGAAATAACATCGAATTGCCATACGCAAAAACAGCCCACGAGAGCGATGCGTGGGCTGTTTTTGTTTTATACTGGAAGACATATCCGTGATGTGAACGAGGTCGCTATGCAAGCCGCTCCCGCCCGTGCCACCCAATTTGATAGCTGGGTTCTCCTGCCGGAAAACGTCGGTAAAAGTTATGAGCTGATTGCTGGGGAGATCGTAGAAAAAGTGGTTTCCAATCAGAAATCATCGCGCATCGCTGGAAAAATCTACTTTTATATCCAGCTCTATCTCATTGAGAAAAATATAGGTCGTCTAACCCCTCCTGACGGCGGCTACTTCATTGGCGCAGAGCGCTATATTCCTGATGTAGGCTATATCAGCAGAGCACGACAGCCTATCGCCAACGATGATGCCTATAATCCTCTTGTGCCTGATCTGGCGGTAGAGGTCATTTCTCCATCAGACTCATATCAACAGATCCGCCACAAAGTCAGCCATTATCTTGCAGCGGGAACCGTCGTGTGGGTGGTGCTGCCTGAGACCGAGCAAATTGAAATCTACACCCCGGATGCAGTACCCATTATGTTGGGGGCTGATGACATTCTGGAGGGTGGATCTATCCTGCCCGATTTTCGTATGGATGTCAAAAAGGCATTTGCAGATTAGACGAGATTCAAGGCGGCAGGACACAGCAGGCAGATTCCTGTCGCTGTGTCTTCATGAGGGGATGTGCTACGACACCCGTCCATCAATGCTCGTGGTGGTGGTGGTGGTGTTCAGGGGCAGCGTGAAGAAGAAATCCGATCCCTCTTCCTCCGTGCTGATAACGCCAATCTCGCCGCCATGCCGCTCCACCAACTCCTTGCAAATCGCCAACCCCAGACCCGACCCCTTGCGCCGCTTGTCTGTATCCAGTGACAACTGCTGAAAACGCTGAAACAGCTTGTCCTGAAGGGCGAGCGGGATGCCGGAGCCTGTATCGCGCACGCCCATCTTGACGCCGCGATGATCGGGCAGAATGATGGTATACAGCGTCACACGGCCATGCAGCGTGAACTTCTGGGCATTGGCGAGGAAGTTGAGCAGCACCTGCTTGATGCGCGTTTCATCAATCGCAATTTCGGGCAGATCGGGGACGATATCGTCGTGGAAGCGCACATCATCCAGCCAGCTCATGCCCTCGCCAAACGAGATGACTTCGCTCAAAAAGTCATTCAGATCAGTCTTCTTGAGATAGACCTCAAGCCGTCCGGCCTCCTCTGCCTTCGCCAGATCAAACACATCTCGCGTCAGATTCACTGCATGATCGAGCGATTGCAGGGCGCGGTTGATCCAGCGCAGTTGATCGTCATTGAAGCTGCCGTAAGTTCCTTCGCGCAGCGTCCGCAAGACCGTCACAGCCAGGGCAACGGGTGAACGCAGATCGTGCGCCACATTGCTGAGAACCATCGTCCGCAGACGATTGGCTTCTACGGCGTGCTGCCACGCCTGCTCCGCCTGATTCATCGCCGCTCGCAGTTCGGCAGTGCGCGTTTGCACCTTACGCTCTAAATTCTCGTTGAGGAGAGCATTTTCAATCGCAACAGCGGCTTGACTGGCAAAAAATTTGAGGAGTTCAAGCTTGCGCTCATCAAAGATATGCGCCCGCTGACGATTCTCGACATAAATCGCACCCAGAATATCGCCCACTGTCCGCAGAGGAACGGCCATCACGGAGCGGAGTTGCAACTGCTTGACACTGTCTGAGACTTTGAAGGTCGGATCGAGAATCGCATCGTTGAGAAAAACAGGTTCGCGCTGGCGCACGACTCGCGTGAGGATGGAATGACTGATCTGCGATTCGGGATCAGCAAGCTGGCGACCATCGCGGGCAATCCTCACACGAAAATCAAGCCGATTCTCCTCATCCACCAGAACAAGATAACCCTGTTCGGCGTTCAGCAAATCTAGCGCCTGCTTCATGGCATATTCCAGCAGAGGTTGTACCTCGCGTGTTTCGGCCATGCGGCGGCTTATATCGAGCAATTGGCGATAAAACTCTGAGTCCATAAGGGCGTCCAGATATGACAAAAATTATTCCATAAAGTATAACGCCCTTAGTCGATCCTGCCTATGGATAGCAAGACCAAAAACCGACGATAATCTCACAAACTGCACAGAAAATTCTCACCAAGCGGCAAATAGGGATTAAAAACCGACCTTAATGACGGTGACTTACAAGTTTGCACTTCACCCTCACCCCGACCCCTCTCCCACTTCGCGGTAGAGGGGCTTTTTGCTCTTCATTCCTATCTGGCCCCTTGTCGGAGAGGATGAGAGGTGAGGGCGGCAGTGCTATCCAAAACTGAGGTTAACTGCTGCCCAATCCACTGGGCCAGCGCGTGCGAGCCTGTTGGTGTGAGATGCACCGGGCTGTCGGTAAACTCAGAGGACGGAATCTGATTCCAGGCATCGGCATAGGCCCATCCCTGCGCGGCGGCTGTCTCTGCAAACAGCTTGCGATAGAGATCATAGGCCCAGCGCGGCGACCAGGCGTTGTAGTGCAGATCGCTGTTCGTGCCATCGGCGATGTAAACAGGCTCATTGATGAACATCATAGGCACGGAACCCGCCCGTTTTACCCCAGCCATCAGCACATCAAACGTCGGATCAGAGGCTGTGAAGGGCGTATCGGGCGTAAAGCCATGCCATGTCACGTCGGTGTCAAAATCGTTACTGCGCGGGGTGTAATCCTTGTAAATCTGATCAATGCCCGTTGACGACCAGACGACGCCATACGCTTGCAAGCGCAGCCAATCCGCCGTGACGCGGCGCTGTCCTAGCAGCGTGGTATCCCAGGCGCTGCTGGTGACGAATGGCACACGGCTTGTGTCCCAATTGAGGCCATCGGCGGCCAATACGGACTGCACCACATCACGATTTGCAAGGAGGAGCGGCGGCTCAAACTGATTGTCACGAGTCATTGATTCGAGCGTGACGAGCCACAGAATCAGATCCGGCTGATAGGTGAGGGCCGAATCGAGAAGAACGCGATCTTTCAGCACGCTGTTCATGGGGTAGGCCAGATTGTAAAAATGCATGGGCCGCCCATCTGCTGCCGCAAGATTCAAGCCGTTCAACTGCTCCGTGAGCGTCTCCTGCGGGCGCAGCAAAATTCCCCACACCGATGAATCGCCCAGCACAATGACGCGGAATTCATCAGCCGCTTTGGGCGTGTTGATCTCGTGGGTGGCAAACAGCGTGCCCAAGCGTGACGGGCTTAAATTGTAATCCTCAGCGCTCAAACCGTAGGGCAAACGGGTGCGCCCCTTCACAAGATGCGTATAGACGCTGATCGATTCGAGCAGGGGCAGCGGCTGCAAGACGGCCCACAGCAGATTGACGAGCACGAACAGCAGGCCCGTCTTGATGAGGATTCGCACGAACTGGCCGGAGGTGAAGGCAGGCTGATCAGATGTCATAGAACGATTTCTCAGAGTTTCAGACAAGGATGCATTCCCGTTTGGCGTAACATGCTCGCATCATCTTATGGTTTGGCAGCATCAGCAAATTCGGTTCTCAACATGTCCAGCACTTGCAGCGTCAGCAGATTACGCATGGGATAACCATAGGTGAGTTGCGCCTCGGTGAGCGTGCCGGGGCTGTCTGTGGGTGGAATGCTCAGGTGCGTCGGCTTCAGGATATCAATACCATGATCGGGCAGAACATCGACAGCCGCATACAGATTCACCAGCGGCAGATCATAATCCTGGGCGATCCTGACGATGATCTGATTGAATAGGATCGTTTTTTCCGGGAAATCGAGCCGCGCCGGGAAGGTATAGAGGATGGGAACCATTCTATCTTCAATCGTCTTTTGCACGATCATGCGAAGATTGTCATCGAAAAAATCGGCATCGAAGAACATGACATCATTGGTTCCGAACATGATCAGCGCATAGGCCGCCTGTGTAATGCGATATTCGCACGTCAGCGGCGACTCGTCTGTGCCGCACACATCCGGGTTAGACCAGATCGGGTCTTGCACGCTGGTCGTGTTAAAGCCCGTCTCGGCGGCGATGGAGATGCGGCCAAACGGCGTTTTGCTGCTATCGGCTTTGGTGTGGTCGGCGGCGGGCAGGGACACCGAGAAATAATCGAGCGTGTCTTGCAGGGCCGTATAAGTCCCCAGATCATAATCGGGCTGCTCATACGGGCCGAGAAAATATTCGACGCTGGCGGTCATACAGTCGCCCACTTTGGCAAAGATGTGCGAGTTGCGTCCTGCGGCCTGTCCCTGGGCGAAGATCACATGGGCGGTCTTTGTGAGCGTCGGGAAAAGGGGAACGGCCATCAGATCAATATCGCTGACAGACGACTCGACAAAATCGCCTGCAACGATGGGCGCAAAGTTAGGCAGCGGCTCAAGCGTTGGCGTGGCATCCTGAGCGTTGAGCAGTCCGGCAGCGGCCAGCAGGAGGATGAGGAGACAAAAACGGTTGAGCATAGCAGCAGCCTCAGAGACGACGTGTAGAGAGAGCATCATAGCGCATGGCACGGCTCTCTGACAATCCATCGTCTAACGGCAGGGCAGACGCTCCGGGCGATTGCACACGACGTACTGCGGTGTCTGCGTGTTGGCAAATACATCCAGATCGCGCCGTGAAAAGATGAAATCGCGGGTGGGTGAGGCATTGCTATCGTGGCAGGTGAAGCAGTCATTCAGATTTTCGCTCACGATATTGGGATCAGCGATGGCTCCGGTTGTGGCATCAAAGGAGGCAAAGTTCCAATCGCCCACTTTGGCGCTGGTATGCAGCTCATCTAACCGCCAAGATCGCCGTTTCTCGGCCATATGCACGAAGGCCAGCATCTCCTCGGCCACGAGACGCCCATCTGCTCCCTGAGCGCCGTGAAAGCCTTCAATGATGATGCGTGTGCCATTGGGCAGCGGCTCGCCGCGCTGGAGGGCGGCAAAGCTGTCGCGGCTGATATACAGCGTGCGTGTGATATTGTCGGGGCGATCCACAACCTCGTATTGAATAAAGGAGGTGCGATAATCCATCGGCAGCGCCATTGGCCCCGTCTGCTCTGTGACGACAGGGGCAGGCGGGATAGGGGGACGAAATTTGGCCGCCACGCCCAGAATAACGAGCATCACAATTCCATACATCACAAGCACACGCATTAGGGCTGACTTTCACATCAATTGAGGTTCTTATTCGTCCTTTTATGATACAGCGCAATTGTTGCTCAGGTGTTAAGGGGAATGAGACGACACCGGGGGCGGGTCTCGTTCCTACCTCCAATGATGATCCTCGATTATAAGGAAAATTGGCATCCTGTATAGTTCAAATATCGTCTCTGAAGATATAAAAAGGCTAGGAGAGGTCAAAACGGTTTTATGCAATGAAAAAGAGCGCGATTGTTCGCGCTCTTCCCTACAAAAGACTTCGTAGAAACTGTCATGCGCTTAATTACAGGGTTCGCGTCCGGCCTCGCCGCAGTAGAAATACTGCACGGTTTGTGTCTCAGCAAAGGCATTGAGCTGAGGCCGTGAGAAGACAAAACCGCGTATATCGTCGTGGCAGCCCGCACATGTTCTCGGATTTTCATCGCTGATCGTGCGATCAGACGCCACGCCCGCAGGCGAGAATGAGGCAAAGCGCCAGCGCCCGTTGATCTTCTCGGAGACATGAATGAAGGGAATCAGATCACCCCGTACCAGCGTGCCATCTGCACCAACGGTGGATTGATAGGCTTCAATGACAAGCTTTGTGCCATCCGGCAGAGGCTGGCCCGTTTGCATCGCGGCCAGCGATTCCGGGCGGATATATAGCAGGCGGGACACGTTGTCAGGCCGATCCACCACCGCGTACAGTGAGAAGGTCGAGTTGTAATTGGTTGGGAAGGCAATCGCGCCGCCGCGTCCAGCACCGCCGCCTTGAGGGGCTGGCGGTTGTCCCACGTTATTCCCATTAGGTGGGGGCGGGGGGCCAGCAGGACGATCTCCACCGGCGGGCGGCGCAGGGGGCTGCCCCTGACCATTCGGGCCACCAGGGGGCCGTCCACCGCCACCGCCTCGCTGTTGAGCCATTGCGACTCCACTCACCAGTAATAAAACCATAAGACTACACACAAAAATGGATCGCATCTTCATACAAGCTCCTTCTCTTATAGCAGTAGCATCGGACTTCTTTTCTTATACTAATGTCTGAATGTGATATAAATGTTCGTGATTTGTAAAATAAAAAACCATTAAAACGCTTTTTGTGTAAAACTTCCTACACTGAGCGTCTTAATGGTTTGTGAATTGTTATCTCGATTGGGAATGTGTTATTTGCGACAGCGAGCAACGAAATCCTCGAACAGGGCATGGGTTTGCTCATACATGCGCTCTGGATGGAACTGGACGCCGAGCAAACGGCCATCGAGTGATTCAATCGCTTCAATAATGCCATCAGGACTGAAGCCGACAGCCCGCAATCCTTCGCCCACCTGCGCTACCGCCTGAATGTGATAGCTATTGGTGGTTAGCTCAGTGCCGAGCAGGTGGCCCAGATGTGAATCGGCCTCAAAGTGTACGGGATGAGGCTGAGCGCCGCGCTTGGTGCTGTGCGCGAAGGCCCCGTCATGCTGTGCCATTGCATCGGCATAAATTGTGCCGCCTGCCTGAGCATTGATGAACTGCATCCCGTAACAAATGCCGAGCACAGGCTGCCCTTGTACGGCCTGTATCACCAGACGATCCGCCGTATCACGCACTGAATCAACAGGATCGATATCCGCAGGCAGCTCACCGATCAAGCCCTGGGTGATGCCCGGCCCGCCCGTAATGACGAGGCCATCGAGCAGGGCGGCAAAATCGCGCATGGCCTCCGCCGATTGCAGCATCGGCACGATGAGCGGCAGCCCGCCCGCCTGCTCAATCGCACGCACATAATAATGGCTGACCTGCTGCTGGTTGTCTTCAAAGCTGGTTGTGATGCCAATACGAGGACGGGTGGTCATAGAGATTTCTCCTGATGAAATGTCGGGATGCCCATTGGAGCATCAAGAGGCGAGACGGTCTACAGCTACTGAATCCGTTTAATCGGCTGCCAGGACAGGGTCACGACAAAGGTTGTGCCTTTATTCAGGACGCTCTGGACTTCGATGCTGCCATCATGTGCCCGCACGCTGTCGCGCACGAACTTCAAGCCCATGCCGCGCCCTTTGCCGCCAATCGCCCCGATATTGCTGCCTTGAAAGAACAGCTCATAAATATGATCGATCTCTTCAGCGGGAATGCCAATGCCCTCATCCTGTACTTTGATGACGAGATTGTGAGTTTCCATCGAGAGTGTCAGCAGGACAGGTCGATCTGCGGGCGAGAATTTGAGAGCGTTGAGCAGAAGCTGCTCAATAATAATGCCCACCTTCTCCTTATCGAGACGGACGCGGGGCGGGATATCGTGCGCCATGAAGACGATACGCTCCCTCGACTGGCCCTTCATCCGCAGCACCACACGCTGGATGAGGTCTTCACACAGCGTCATCAGATCAAATTCGGTGGGGAAAAAGACCAATGTTTGAAAATTGGTGTGAATCACACTTTCGATCTGTATGAGCACACGCTTGAGATGCAGCACCGTTTCGCGGATTTTTTCCAGATAGCCGCGTTCTTCCTCGTCCGTGAGTTGATTGCGAAAGTGTTCCATCATTTCGCTGGCGGAGGAAATGATGGTGAGAGGGGTGCGAAATTCATGCGCGACCATCGTCATAAAGCGGTATTTTTGCTGATTCAGATCTTCTTCTTTACGCAGGATCATTTCAAGCGCCTGCTGCTCAAGCGGCGTATCGCTCTCTATTTCGCTCACAGGCGGTTCGGCGCTATCAATCGCCATTGCCAAGCGCTGGAGCAGATGGCCTGTGCTGCGCGGGGCCAGAGGATGACGCAGTACGGCATACACATCCTCGCCCACTCCAACATCATAGGGCATGTGAGCGCCCTGAATGAACACAACTCGCGCTGCCGGGTGCGTGCGTTGAACATCGTGCAAAAGCGAGAGATTCTGATCAATCAGGATCAGCGCGGCATCGGTTGCAGGCAGACCCTCACCCGCAGAGATCATAGAAATTACAGGGCCACAGTAATCCTGACTGAGAAATGTCACGAGTCCTGCATCGCTGGTAAGGATATGAATGACAGGGCAAGAAGTCATAATGTCCGGCAAGAGCGGTTAATGTCTGGATCAAATTCTAGTCGATTTTAAGAATTGCGCTCTGTGACAGCGCTAAAGATGGCGCGACCTGGGAAAGAGAGAGGCCACAGGCAGGACAAGACCCGGCAGGACACGCCCACCGCTGATCGTATCCCCCAGGTTATATTCCTGGGCTGCACCCTGTGCCATCTGAACCGTCACCTGCTGCGTCTGAGTGTTGATCAGCCAGACCTGGGCTGTCCCTGCGGCAAGATAGGGATTTGCAGACGCGAAGGCTGGCTCAACGCTGGGCGCGGTTTCGATCACCAGACTGGGCGCAAAGGAAAAAGGACTGTACGGCAAGCGCACGCTCTCCCAGAGTGATTTGGCAATGAAGGCGGTGTGTGGTGTACGAATGGTATTGCGACCCAGCGAAAACCCAATCCCGCTGACGACTTCGCCCAGGTCATTTTCGGCGGTAAACTGTTCGATCAGCGCCGTGATTCGCAGCAGCACAACGCTCTCCACCATCCGCAGTTTGGGCTTCTGGATGACCACGCCTTCGACCAGTTCAAACGGTTTGTAGCCATATTGAATCCAGAATTCTGTCGGGCTGAGTCGTGTATTCATGCGGCGTCCATGCGTCCTGTATTCATGTTCTTATCATACCATAACCTCACGGCGTTGACATATTCATGCGCTTGGGAAGCGAGGTGGTAGCCCAGGATTTTTAGAGGGATGCTGCTGAGACGAATGATCCGTTTGCGTTAAGGAAAGAGAGATATTTGGCTGCGAGGTCTGTCAGATACAGACTCAATTACGGGTTGGTTTTGGGGTGATAAATCGGAGGGCACGACCCAGACCGATGGTGGCCTCGCTCGTGCCCAAAGACGAATATCTCTTCCCGATTCCCGAACATTCAGGAAAAACGAAATGCGATGCTGCCAAACGACTTTTGCCTAAGCGCCATCCGTGACGAGGCCGATGAGGATCATCAGCACAAGCACCGACGCTCCCAGCAGGCCCGTAAATTGCAGGGCCGCATAGCCCACAGCAATCACCCCATAGCTCAACATAATGGCGATCAGGCGGGTTTGCAGCGCCTTTTCGCCGCGTGCAGCCCCATATGCGCTGCCCAACGCCTGAATCAGCGCCAGCACCGGAATGAACAGAATCCCGATCAGCGCGGCATCAGGATTGGGGGCATAGGCGGCCCACACCACCATCGCGCCAGCACATACGGCCACCAGCGGCAGCAGTGCATCCGCCAGCAGCAGCAGGAAGCCATCCAACGGGAGAAATTGGCGCAAAAACATCTCTTCTACGTCGGAGCGATAGACATACAGCAGGCCGACAGGAGGGAACAGGCCCGCCACCAGAATCCACGCCGCCACCAGTTGAATCGGCACATTGGCCCGCACGACGAGCAGGGCCGCAAAGGTCATGGCGGCACCCCAGGCAGCCGCTGTGAGCAGCATCACAGGATGACGGATGTAGCTCAGGGCGGCACGAGCGGCAATCGCCTGTCCACCCTTTAGATTTTTGGGCAGTCGCAGCCAGGGTTGACGTCCGCCCTGCGTGCTTTGCATCCGCAAGCGCAGTTGCAGATCGAACTGACGCCATGCCATCAGGCCCAGGGCGCTGATGCGAGCATACAACTGGCTCTCATCGATGGCCTGCGTCATATTGATGAATTGGCTGAAGAACAACATGCCTGCGATGGTGATGCCTGTCACGCCAATGAGCATCGTCCACAGCAGGATCGGCAGCGGTTGGAAGGCGCTCTCGACCAGCACATGCCCCGGAAACAGCACCACATCCGGCCAGACGAGCGCCAACGGCACGAGCAAAATTGGCAGCAGCCATAGGCCCGGCACGCGCCGCACCGCCGGATAGATCACGCGCTGCATTCCCATCAGCCAGCCCAGAGCGCCCGTGACAATCACGATGATGCCAGCTACGGCCAGCCCACGCAGACTGAACAGGACAATTTCAAACAGCGGATTGACGCCGCCGATGGCTTTGCCGCCCAGAATTGTCATGAAAATCATGCCGAACGGGAGCAGAAGCAGCGTGCGAATGAGCGTCTGACGCAAAAAGTCGGGCAGCGTGATCGCCATCGGGTTGACGGGTGAGGTGGCGACGTAGGCCATATCGGAGAAGCTGAGTTTGAGCGGGCTGCTGCGGAGGCTGTTCACCCACACCCACACCTGCCCGATCAGCACGAGGAAAGGAATGATCTCCAACCCGCCTGCCAGCGCCGTGAAGGAAATCGTGCGCCCAACATGGATCGCCTGATCGAGGCTGTACGAGATGATGGCAAAGGCCCAGAACGCCAGCAGCCCCACCAGATACAGCGCATAAATCCGTTCGCCTGATTCGTATCCGAGCAGGCGCAGCCCGTAGACAAGGTCATCGCGGAACTGCTTCCAGCGCAGCCAGACAATCGTGCGAATATCATGCATTGGTGGGTTCGCGCCGATTTTTGAGCGCCCCCCGCAGCAGATTGTCCAGCGACATCTCGCCCGTGATCTGGAGTGATT
>DAOTUR010000270.1:0-2437 GCA_034436915.1 Anaerolineae bacterium | reverse complement strand
CTCAAAGCGGCGTGCTATCCCCTGAACCTGCCTTTTGATTTGTGGTTGGAGACGGTACGGCGTTTTTGCGATTATCTCGAAACCCCGTTATGGCAGCTTCTGGATGTGTTCCGCCCCTCCAACGAGTTGTATGTCCCACCTGAAATTGCCTATGGTCGGGCACAGATTTTCATGGAATATCTCAACATCACGCCCGATGAATACGAGCACATCTATACCGTGAGTTCGATCGCAAAATGGCGTGAATGGTATGGCTACGAGGCCCAGAGCGACGTTGCTGCGCTGTCAGATCTCACATCCGCCAAAACACTGGCCGAGCGCCTGGGCGTGAGCTACAAAGATCTGGTTGAGCTGTTGAAGACGGAATTCATCAATCCACAGCTCAACACTCTTGTCACGCTGCACACGATGCGCGTCGGAATTTATGATGTATTCAAATACAAAAAACACCCTGACTACGCCGCGTTTACGGACCAGGAAGAGGCCGAATTCAAGAAGCGGCTTCAACAGCTCACGGATCGATTTGGCCCTGCCTTCATTGCCGAAGAATGGCTCACACAGGCATGGGATAATCACATGTTTGAGAAGGTGCTCATGCTGCGCGATCCTGAAACGGGATGCAGCTTCGATGAGACCACCCTCACTTACAGCGATGGCAGCGATGTGGAAGCCCTGGTGTTTGCGAAGATCAATATCTTTGTTCGCTTGTGGAAACACCTGGGCTGGAGCATTGAAGAAATCGACCGCGCCCTTGTGACCTTTACGCCTGATGTGCGTCATCTGACCGATGCAACTCTGGGTACTGCCCTGAAAACGACTCTTATCTATCTCGCCCATCTCAAGGAATTAAGCGGCCTGCTCAACGTTGGTAAAAACAGCCGCCTCAAGCTGCTCACCTTGTGGGCCCCGCTGGCAACAACAGGCAAAAATTCCCTCTATGCTCAATTGTTCCTGACACGCAATATTTTAAAGGATGATAAGGCCTTTGATGATGCACTGGGTAACTATCTCACCACCCCGGGCGTGTTTATCAAGGATCATCTGCTGGGCCTCCAGGCCGCTCTGACCCTGACAGCCGATGAGATGGCTCAGATTTTGTCAGATGGGAACAACGGGGACGAAAGCCTTCTCGATAAAGCGAAGCTCACCCTGCCAAACGTCTCAATGCTCTACCGCTACAGCCTGCTTGCCAGGGCGTTGAAGATGACCGTTGAACAGGTGATCGCGCTCAAAGCTCTCAGTGGGATGGACCCCTTCCAGGCACTGGGTGCGCTGCCGCTGGAGAAGATTGCAGATGATTATCTTCTTCAGAACACGCTCGAGTATGTCAAGCTCGCGCGCGACATCAAAACTGCTGGTTTTACGACCATTGATCTCAATTATCTCTTCCGCCATGTGTTTGATCCGATGGGGCCATATCGCGCCGACAGCCCGTCCAATCTGGCCTGGATTCACGATCTGTCCGCCGTACTGCGCACGCTGGTCATTGATTATGCTGTGCCTGAGAGCGCCGACAGCATCACTGATGAGGCCCTTCAACAGAAAATAGCCCTCGTATTCAGTGCGGACGCTGTAGAGATGTTCATGGGCTTCTGGTTGAACAAAGTGTCTTATAGCGCGGTCAAGTCAGTACCGCCGGAGCAGCAGCTTTCTCCCGCCATCTACGCCCTCAGCGGCGTCACTGTCTCATATGACACCACCCGTCAGCAGCAGATTGTAACACATATTGGCGTGCTCACGGACGCTGACAAAACAGTGCTTCTAGACAAAATTCCCATGTCCCCGGAGGCGAATGCCGTCGCCTCGCGCGTTCATTTCTCAGAGCTTCTCGATCAGATTGTGAGTAAATCAGGCGCACAGTTCAAAGCGTTCTTTGATCGATATTTTGAGGGCCTGCTGAAATTTGATGATTTATTTGGCGCAGGGCAGACGCGTGAAGAGAAGCGTTTGAGTCTACTGAAAAAGATTCTACCCTTCTTGCAGGAAAAACTCAGTCGTCAGGCGATCATGCAGGCGATGTCCGCTCAATTTGGAGGAGATGACACCTTACTCAGTACGCTGCTCACAAACAGCGCTTTCTTAACTCTCTCTGATCTGGCAGGGCCAGCGGAGTCGCTCCTCACCTCTCTAAAAGGATTGCAGCAAACAGGTCTCGTCCGCACGCTGACAAGCTCAGGAGCCGCCGTCCCAGCGCAGACTAAGACAGTCGACTCAATCATTGTCAAAATCGGCGAATCCGCTCAAAAGGCCAGCTGGAAGGGCTATATCGAGGTTCCACAGACAGGAGCCTATCGTTTTTATGCCAGGGTCGGCAAGCAGGATGCTAAAGTCGTTCTGAGCTTTGATGGCGTGCTGGAACCGATTTTGAACGCGACCGCCGCGCGCGATAACGATGAATTGAGCGAATCAATCGACCTGAATGCGGGGGTTTTATACA
>DAOTUR010000269.1:0-3720 GCA_034436915.1 Anaerolineae bacterium | reverse complement strand
TCCAAGTTTTTAAGCGACTGGCCCCGGTTTTTAGCAGTAATTCTTTTCCTGTCTGTCGCATAAGAGTGCGTTTTGAGGCCAAGCCCAAGCTGATCCCACAGCACATCTGGATGTTGCGGCAACGGCGCACGGACGGCGCACTGATTATAGACGCTCATAGCCGAGTTTGGTCTCTCAAGGGCGAGTGTGTATCGTTATTTAGGCACTGCTTTTTCAAGCGACAACACTCTTTAGTTTTGTCGTGAGAGGTGTGATACCACTTCGGGGGGATATGCAAAAAACCCCAAATCCAACTCCCGCTACTTTTTGGAGATTCGTCCAACTGGCAGGACTGTGGCCTTTGGAGCCATCTATCTACGTTCAAATCGTGGATCTCCAGTTCCGCGCACGTAGCTCAAAGGATAGAGCATCTGCCTTCGAAGCAGTGGGGTGTTGGTTCGACTCCGACCGTGCGCGTGAGCACTCGTAATTCAGCGGATCAGAAGCTCGATCTTCTAAATCGAGAGTCGTTGGTTCGAATCCAACCGAGTGCGTCTTCGGCTGCCGCGTCCACGATTGGAGCCGCATAAAATATTAGACAGAATGCCCCGTGAGCAGCCGCGTTTCGGGCGGCACAAAGCCGACGTTGACGCGAACGGAGACCGTTAAATCATCCTCGTTAAAATGGCAAACAATCGTCTGAAAGAAAGGCGTTTCATAAAGTCGCACGATCATCGTAAACGTGTCGTCGGCGGTCCATGCGCCGCTGGTCGCAATGGGCAGCGCCTTCAAAATCCAGGGTTCGTTAAATAGCGTGGTGTGGCCCATCTGCCACACGCCATATCCACAGCGGATTGTCTCCTCGCCTGCTGCTGTTTTGACCTTGAGTGTGCAAAGCGATTCGGTCAAATCGACCGCGATGCTTTCCAATCGCATGTCATTGGTGTCCAGCATATAGACCCGGCCTGAGACCGTGTCCGAGAGAGGAGAGGACGCAGCGCCCTGCACCGGAGGAAGCGCCAAAGCGGATAATTTTGCTGTCAGACGATCATGAGCCGCGTCATCATCGGGAAGGGCCTCATGACCCATCGCCGGAAGCAAAATATCCCAGACCAGATTGAGCGGCGGCTGCATATCGGCAATCCCGCCCGTGATAACGAGAACGGCATCCTGTTCCGGCATGACAATACAATATTGACCGAATGCCCCATCCCCGCGATACGCATTATGAAGGCAGCGCCAGAATTGATAGCCATAGCCCTGGTTCCAATCGCTGGCCGCGTTATCGCCATTCGACACCTGAAAAGATGTCGCCTCCTCGACCCATGCCGCTGGGACGATCTGTTTGACCTGCCACAGGCCCTTTTGCAGATAGAGCTGACCAAACCGCGCAATATCCTCGGTTTTGACGCTCAGGCCAAACCCGCCCGTGCTGATGCCCTGGGGCGATTCTTGCCAGGTGGCCTTCTCGATCCCTAAGGGCGCAAAGAGACGCGGTTCCAGATAATCGAGCAGCTTCATGCCGGTTGTTTTCTGCACAATCGCCGAGAGCATATAGGTCGCGCCGGTGTTGTAGAGAAAATGCGTGCCTGGGGCATGCAGGACAGGCACTTCAAAGAAGCCTTTGGTCCATTTGCCATCCTCACGTGGCCCCATAGACATCATGGTGTCTACGGCCTGTCCGGTGGACATCGAGAGCAGATGCCGCACGCGCATGGCGGCCAGAAACTCACTGACCTCAGCAGGCGTTTCATCGGGAAAAAAGGATAGCACCGGATCATCGAGCGAGAAGCGTCCTTCGGCAATGGCGATGCCTACCGCTGTTGAAGTAAAACTCTTGCTGAGGGAAAACATCATATGGGGGAGTGCGCGGCCATAGGGGGCCCA
Source organism: Anaerolineae bacterium (assembly GCA_034436915.1). Taxonomy (GTDB): domain Bacteria; phylum Chloroflexota; class Anaerolineae; order Aggregatilineales; family Phototrophicaceae; genus JALHOR01. Next base: position 1,854 of record DAOTUR010000269.1, on the reverse strand, counting down.
CCAGCCCTCCGCGACGACGCTGCCATGACGCAGCAGCATGACGCTGTGTAATTCGTGGAGCTGGCTGTCCACGGCATCAAAAAATTGCATCAGCGACGACGAGGAAATGCCCTGCTGTTCCGGTGAGGTGCGCTGTAGATCCGGTTTAACTGTATCGACCATCGTTGTAACTCCATGTGAGCCAAATCGTCGTAACACAATCACACATAATAGCGCCTCTTTTCGCGTTCACAAACCCATCAAATAGGGCGTTTAAAGGGCCAATGTGATTTTCTAGGGGCAATCGATAGGTTGCTCTATGCTGAACTCCATTCATCCAACCGTGTCATGGGCAAAGTCGAGCTTAGCCAATCCCGCAATACAATAAGCTTTCTTGCACGGGACTATCGCGCCAGCCAATGATTTTGATGTGACCTCCTTCCGAGGGCATAACGCTCAGTGTTTCACGTTCTACACTCCAGATATTCAAGTTCGTACTTATAAAAGCCAGATAATCGTCACCAGCCGACCAGAAGGGATAGCTTGTAGACCCTGAGGTGATTGCTTCAAGGCTGGCACTTTGAGTATCGAATCGATAAAGCCCACCTGGCGCATCAATCAGAAATCCTTCCCCCAGGTTCACAATACCAGGCAGCCAGCGATAGCCGTTGCCATAATAGCCATATACATCACTCATCAGTAGCTCAGCCTCAATGCGCTCTTCGCTGTTATAGATGAGTAGATGTGTTGTTGGCGAGTGTCGGTCTTCGGGCAGGACTGAACTATATCGAATCAGAGTCCAATCACCATTTTGGTTAACGCTGTGGATCCATGCCGTATCGGTCAGAATTGGGGTGCTTTCACCACTTGTCAGATCATAGCTGAAAATGCTCGTGGGGCGTTCATCGTCACTATAATAAACATCATTAGTGGGGCCTTCATCATCAAAAAAGTCCACATAATCGGCGTACAGCAGGATGCTGCGCTCATCGGGTGACCATCCGGCGTACCCAATCCGATAGCCGAAATCAACGCTGCGGAGGCTGCCATTTTCTGGATCACCATAATCGAGACTTTCTGCGAAAACATAAGCAGCATGCACGCCGCTCGGCGACACGTAACGAACGCTATCGGGCAACGGAGTTAGAGAATTCTCAGGGACTTCAGGCACGGTTATTACCCCTGTTGCCAGTTCATAGCGCCAGACTACATTCGCCTCATCCGTATAGGTCAGGTAACGGCTGTCTGGCGAGAAATAGGCATACGTCAAGTTATTCAATAATTCGCTGCCATCGTCTGCCGCCAACAGTCGGTATGGTGTACTGTTAATCGACGAGTTAATGAGGACATAATTCCCATCCGGCGACCACTGCGGCATCTCGTGTCGCGTTACTGGCACTTGATAGTTACTGCCATCCACCAGATTTAACATCTTCAAAACCAGCTCATTTTCGTTCCCCGTGAAATAGGCGAATTGTTCTCCATCCGGCGACCAGAGCAGCGACGCAAAACAACCATCAAGATACAATCTTTCGCCGAAGGTCGATTCTTCTCCACTTTCCACATCAAAAAAGCGGAGGCGGCGTTCTTTATCGTCCATATCCACGACCCAGACGCGACCATCAGGCGACCAACCCGCATCGTGCACAGAGTCCGTGATAAACCGTTCTTCGCCCGTATCAGCACTTAAAACATAAAGTTTCTTGACATCATTTGTTTCATCACGGCGTGTAAAGAGCAAGAGCGCATCCGCATCCCGGTATGTGTCAAGAGCGGTGAGACAACTTGGTGAAAATGTTTAAGAGAGAGTCTCTCTGGACTGAGGTGGATTAATCCACACGGCGGTCGGCGCCCCTTTGACCTGCGTTTGTCCGC
>DAOTUR010000268.1:0-1649 GCA_034436915.1 Anaerolineae bacterium | reverse complement strand
GCCACCAGCGCCATATGCTCATCGGCCGCCACTGGCGCAATGACAATGCTCTCGGTTGTGGGGACAGGGGTCGCAGTGGCAGGTGGATTGGTGACACGCGGCAGCACAAACACCAGAATGAACATCAACACGGCCAGCCCCACCACCCCTGACGAGATGGCCCATATCGGCACACGTATGGCTGGCAGCAGCACGCCCGTTGCAGCGGCAGGCGGGATGACGACTCCGCTTGGCGTGCCTGCGGGCGGCATCACCGTTGGCGGCTCAATCCCCAGATCGACCAGAGAGGCGGCATCGCTGGGCGTGTTGGATTTTGCACTGTCGAGGCGGAAGGCTGTGGTGGTGTAGTCCATCACGGCGCGGATCGCCTCTTCACGGTTGGGACGATATTCGCCCGAATCAGGCGGCGGGGTGCGCTTCTTATCGCCAAACCAATCCAGCGGAATCACCGTGCCGGACATGATATTTTCCAGCATGGCTCCGATCAGGCGCACGCTGGCGGGGCGATCTGTCGGGTCTTTTTCCAGCATCCAGTAGATCAGGCCCATCAATGTCCAGGGCATATCACTGCGATAGTGGAAGAGATCGGGCGCAGGCTGATTGATAATATTCATCAGCAGCCCGCCCGTCGATTCGCTGGTGAAGGGGTGCTGTCCAGCGACCATTTCGTACAACATCACGCCAAAGGCCCAGATATCCAGGCGCTCATCGACGGGTTCGCTGCGGAGGGCCTCTGGCGGCAAATAGGCCAGTGTGCCGACGACAGTGCCGACAGCCGTCATGCGTGTGGTGTTGCCAATCCGCGCCACGCCAAAATCGGTCAGCAGCGGCGAGCCATCCTCACGCAGCATGACATTGGCAGGCTTGATATCCCGATGGATGATTTTGAGGCGGTGAGCGCGAGTCAGCGCATCGGCCAGATCGAGCGCAATATCCAACACGCGATCAATCGGCAGTTGGGGCGTCGCACGGAGCAGATCATCAAGTGCGCCGCCGCCGACATATTCCATCACAATATAGTGACGGTCTGTGTCTTTGATGCTGGCAAGCACTTTGACAATATTCGGGTGATTGAGTTTGCGCAGGGCTTCGGCCTCGCGTTCAAAGCGCTGCACCGAATCGGAACCGGCCTGGATGAGTTCTGGTTTCAGCTCTTTAATGGCGACGATCATCTGCGTGCGAAGATCGATGCCGCGATACACCGCACCCATGCCGCCCTGCCCGATGCGTTCGTCAATCCGGTAATGCTCCCCGATGATGTGCGCGTCTGGCATGGCTGTGTCCCTCATCGAATCGGCGCGGGATACCCCTTGCCTTTAGGCATGGGGAGGGAGTGCGCCTTGTCCTTTCTGGTAGGTGTAATTACGATGGTATCCCCGAAGGGAAGGAACGATTTAAGTGACCTACGGCTCGTTCCCACAGCCACCCCGTTTCCGGGGTAAAGTTCACCTCGACAACGTTATGAGACGGTTTATGTGTGAACGACACTGTTGGCTCCCAAGCCGCCTGTTTAATCGTTCACCGCAGAGTTCGGAACTGGTGAGGCATTCCGAAGTGCCTATGTATTCGCCTCTAACGTAGGTCTTGCGACCTGAGTCTGGTAAGCACTGAGGCTAAAAGCCCCTCCCTTCAGGGATGGGGATGCTTAC
>DAOTUR010000267.1:0-4071 GCA_034436915.1 Anaerolineae bacterium | reverse complement strand
CCAGGATCATCGTCTGCTCAATTCGCAGCATCACAGCAAAGAGTTCATCCGCGATTTGTGGACGACAATTGCCAATGGCCGTGTCTGGCATGGGCAGCTTCGCAACCGCCGCAAAGATGACAGATTCTACTGGGTGGATACGACGATTGTCCCCTTCCTGGATGAAGAGGGCAAGCCGTACCAATACATTGCGATCCGCTCGGATATCACGACGCAAAAAGCTGCCGAAGAAAAACTCCTACGGCGGACAGCGGAACTGGAAGCCATCGCACGAGTGAGCAGCGCGATTGCTCTCCAGCTTGATGTGCCGACGCTGTTGCAAGCGGTGGCCGACCTTCTGCAAGAGGCATTCCATCGCTATCACACGCAGGTCTATGTCCTCACGGGCGATGGTGAGACGCTGATTCTGAAAGCAGGATCGGGTGAGGTGGGTCGCCAGCTTGTGGCGAAGGTGCATCGTATCCCGCTGAATCATCCGCAAAGCATTGTGGCACAGACCGCCCGCGAACGTCAGATGATCCTGGTCGACGATGTGACAACAGCGCCAAACTTCTTGCCCAACCTGCTGTTGCCCCTGACACGCTCTGAGCTTGTCGTACCCATTATGTACGGCACAGAGTTGTTTGGGGTGCTGGATATTCAGGACATTTATCCAGATGCCTTCACTGAGTCTGATGCCCAGGTCAAACAGACGCTAGCGAATCAATTGGCAGCGGCGCTGGAGAATAATCGCTCATTTGCGCTGACACGCCGCCGTCTGGAGATCACGCAGGCGTTTGGCCGTTTGAACGATGTCATCCTCGAGTATCAGAGCAGCCGCGACCTGCTGATTGAAAAGATGCTTGAGGTCGCCATGCCGCTGCTGCAAGCCACAAGCGTGTTCTACTCTCGCTACAATGTGGAAGATAAGCATTGGTACGGTGTTCTCGGCGTCGGTGAACATGTGACAGCGGGGGTGGTGCGATCCTTCATCGTCCCCGCAGACAGCTATCCCTCTGGCTTAGAGGCCATCGAGACAAAACACCCCATTGTCATTGAAGACGGGCGCATCTCTGCCCCCTTCCCGCCTGATCATACGGCGGTGTTGGGCGAGGTTGAGTCGGTGGCTGTGATCCCGATTCTCCTTCAAGGGCAGGCGGAAGGGGCGCTCTTCTTCACCTACGATCAGGCGCAGATTTTTGGTCAGGAAGATCATGAAGTGGTACGCAGCGTCATGAACCAGTTCTCACTGGGCCTGGAACGGGTGGTGATTGAAGAAGAACTGCGCCTTCAATCGGCGCTGGTGCGAACCTCGCACGACTTCATCGCGCTGATGAACGTCGAAGGCACAATTATCTATATCAATCCATCGGGGCTGGCACTGCTTGGCTACACGCTGGAGGAGGTACGCGGACGCAACGTCCTGGATTTGCTCAATGAAGAAGGCATTCTCAAGACAGCCTATGAGGGCATTCCCGCCGCTTTGAATGAAGGTTACTGGGAGGGGCGTTCAGTCCTGCTCACTGTGGACGGCGAGAGTCTTCCCACGCAGCAAATCATCTTTACGACACGCGACGCACAAGATGAGGTCAGTGGCCTGGCACTCATTGCCACCGATGTGCGAGCGAGTATTGCCGCGCAGCAAGAGATTGAGCGACAGGTGGCGATTGTCCAGAATTCGCAGGATTTCATTGCGCGGGAATCGCTTGAGGGGCTTGTTACCTATGTCAATCCGGCGGGTCTGGCCTTCCTGGGGCTGACACGCATGGATGAGCTTGTGGGACAGCCTATGGAGAACTATCGGCCTGCCCATGATCTCGAGCGTGGGCGAAGTGTAATCTATCCGACGGTGGGAGAAAAAGGCATCTGGCAGGGACAGTCCATGCTCAAACATCGGGATGGACACGATCTGCCGGTTGATCAAACCATATTTTTGCTGCGCGATGAGCACGATCAGCCGACGGAAGTGGTCATCATGGCGGTTGATATCTCGCTCCGCCTCGAAGCACAGAAGGAACAACAGGCTCTGCTCGACACCTCTCTCGCCATGACCCAGGCCCAAACGGAGCAGCGCGTTGTCGAAGCTGTTGAGATTTATCACCCACAGGGCGAAGCGCCAATTCTGGTCAGTCTCATGTATTATGAGCTTGATGAGGCGGGCGTTCCTGTCACGGCTGAGGTCATCGCCAGCCATGCTCTCAAAGACAGTCTGTTTACACCAGGACTGCGTTATAACATCAACGACTTTGGCATCACAACCCGCCTGCATGAGCACCCCGACATGCCGCTGTTGATTAGCGATGTGGCTCATGATGAGACGCTTGATGAAAAGACACGCCAGGAAGCACTTTATCTCGGCTATGCCGCCTTGATGATGATGCCGTTGTATGCAGCCGCCCAATGGATTGGCGTCATCCTGGTCGCCTGGGATCATCCTGTCAGCTTTGATGAACGCGACAAACGCATTTACACCTCCATTCAACGCCAGGCCACGCCAACAGTCGATGCTCTCCGTGCCGGAGTCGACGCACAGACCGCCCGTGCTGAGGCTGAGCGGCGGGCGAATGAGTTGGAAAGTGTGGCGCGTGTCAGCGCTGCGACGACCACTATCCTCGATCTGAATGAACTGCTGCTGACGGTGACGGAACTGACCCGCACGAATTTCCATCTGTACCATGCCCAGGTGTATCTGCTGGATGAGGAGGCGCAGGTGCTGCGGATGGCGGCGGGCAGCGGCGAAGCGGGTCAGATCATGCGCGAATCAGATCACAAGATCAACATTGCAAATCAAAACAGCCTTGTCGCCCGCGCTGCCCGTTCGCAAGCGCCTGTCATTGCTAATGATATAACGCTTGCGCCTGATTTCCTGCCCAATCCGCTTTTGCCGGAAACGCGCTCTGAAATGGCCGTGCCGATGGTGATTGGCACACGCTTGATCGGGGTGCTCGATTTACAGTCAGAGCAGGTCAATCGCTTTACATACGCTGACGAACGTGTGAAATCCACACTCGCCGATCTGGTGGCAATTGCGGTGGATAACGCGCTGGCCTTTGAGCGTGAGCGCGAAACCATCTCGCGGCTGAAAGAGGTGGATCGTCTCAAGCAGGAATTCCTGGCGAATATGAGCCATGAACTCCGTACACCGCTCAACACCATCATCGGTTACGCTGAGGTATTGAAGGATGGTGTCGATGGTGATCTGGGCGATGAAGCGCAGGAAGATGTTGAAGCGATTTACGACAGCGGTAAACATCTGCTGTATCTCATCAACGAGATTCTCGATATGGCGAAGATTGAAGCCGGCCAGATGAATCTCATGGTGAAACAGATCAATCTGGTGGAACTCATCCAGGACGTTGTGCGCGATCAGCAGATCATGGTGAAAGACAATGACGTTGAGCTGCTTGCGCTGGAGGAAAACACCATTCCGCTGATCTATGCGGATCGTCTGCGCCTGAAACAGGTGCTGTTGAATCTCCTCAGCAATGCCATTAAGTTCACTGAGCACGGTTCCATCATCATCCGTTATGGGCTGCAAGACCCGGCTACCATCCGTGTCGCTGTCGAGGATACAGGGCCAGGTATGGCGCAAGAGAATCTCGATATCATCTTCGAGCGCTTCCGTCAGGTCGATGGCAGCACAACGCGGCGTTCCGGCGGGACGGGGCTTGGGCTTGCGATTACGCGCCAACTGGTCGAGATGCACGGCGGCGAAGTGTTCGTCACGAGTGAGGTGGGTGTGGGCAGCAGCTTCTCCTTCACGCTGCCCATTGAAGGCGCTCCGCTTGCTGCCATGCAGGATCAGGATGGAATGGGGTTGTTGTAGGGGCATGGCGTGCCACATAGGCATTAAGCTAAGGGAAAAAGGAGAGGATAAGGTACCCTAAAGGTGTCTAAGCCATTCAGGAAAATCCCATATCCTCACTTAGGACGCGTTTAAAAATAACGCCGCGGAGTTCTAGAATGGGTTGTCTCATCTCCATTCTGCGACTTTATTTTTAAACGCGTCCTTAATCACCCCCGTCTTGACGCTGCAAATGTGCTAGCGCCAGAACTGCTTAAACGGCTCGGTGTCAAAGAGGTCAAAGGCCG
>DAOTUR010000266.1:0-6511 GCA_034436915.1 Anaerolineae bacterium | reverse complement strand
AAAGCAGGATTTTCACCAAATTTGGCACTTTGTGACCTTTTATAAGCCAAGTTTTGGAGTCAAATTTGCTTCAAAAAGGCAGATTTGGCTGGGTTTTCAAAAATTGGCGAAGGTATTGAGATATATATCGAGGCTTTTAACTGCACCGATACCAGGTGTTTGGTCTCAAAGGAGCAAAGCCTCTGTGTTGGTCAAGTCGCTTCCTGGCTCAGTTTGCTCAGTGCATTCCAGGGCTGCTGCATTACCACAAGCAGGTGGCGATAAGCGCGGTAGCGCTCCAGGTAAAATGGGGTGTGCTCAGGAATGGGTGTCTGGCGGCGTACGACGCGGACGGCCTGTTTTACCGCGTCCGCATGATCGCGGTACACGCCGACGCCGATCCCCGCGCTCATCGCCGCCCCTTTCGCGCTGACTTCCACACCCTCGGCGACTTCCATCACCATGTCAAGCGAATCCGCGAACATCTGCGTCCAGACTGGACTGCGTGATCCGCCGCCTGTCAAGCGTGCCACTCTGAGCGGCCCCAAAACACGCAGTTTGTCAATGTGCGTCATGTGGCCATAGACCACGCCCTCATAAAGCGCCCGCAACAGGTGGGCTTTGGTGTGCCATCCGGCAATACCATAGAAACCAGCCCGCGCCGTTGCCTGTACATTCGACCCGAACAGAAAGGGGTGAAAAATAATGTCGGTGCTGCCGGGGGTTAGGCTATCTACCATCTCTGAACAAATATCATAAACTGAAACGCCACGTTGCTTCGCTTCCAGCTTTTCCTCACCGCACAGCGTATTGACAAACCATTCAAGGTTTGCCATTGAAGTGGCGCTGCCTTCCAACACCATCCAACGCCCTGGCACCATGCCCACATGCACCATTGCTAGACCACGATTTTCCACTGGCTGATCCAGCAGCACCTCGTTGATGCTCCACGTGCCGGCAATAATGCACAGGGTCCCTGGCTCAATGACCCCTGACCCAAGCGCGCCCGCATCCACATCGAACAGCCCACCGACCACCGGCGTGCCCGCCGCAAGTCCTGTAGCGGCGACGGCTTCGTGCGTCACCCGGCCAATAATCTCTGTCGATTCAGCCAAACGTGGCAGAGCATCCCACATTTCCGGAATGTCATACCAGTCGAGCAGCTCGTGCGAATAGGCACGTTTCGGCGTATCAAGCAAGCATGTTCCGCTCATATCAGTGTAATCGCTGGTCAGTTCGCCCGTGAGACGGTACTTGACGTAATCTTTGCACAGCAGGATTGTCCCGATGCGCTCATAGGTCTCCGGTTCGTTATGTTTCAACCAGGGCAGCAGGGCGTTCGGCTGTGCAGGCCAGAACTCCTGCAAGATATGGGGAAACGCCCGTTCCTGTATGCCGCGACCAACCCGTTCGCGCAGCAGGGCATCCGCGCGGGTATCCAACGACTGAATGCCATTGCGGATCGGCTGACCGTCCTTGCCCACCACGTACAGGCCATTGCCATGCCCGGTATTCCCGATCCCTATGATAGCGTGCGGATCAATCCCTGCCTGCTCGATCACAGTGCGGATGGCCTGTGCTGTGCTCGCCCACAGTGACTCCATGCTGCGCTCTGTCCAACCAGGGTGTGGATACACAGTTTCTGCGCCACAGCTAGCAACAGCGATCTCGCTGCCTTCGACGCTGAACAACGCCGCTTTTGAAACCGTATTGCCGTTATCAATGCCCAAGAGATATTGCATGATTTTTCTCTCCCCCAAATCTCGCACAAAGCAAACGTATGGAAAAACGAAACAAATTTGGCGTGAAAAGAGGGCATGGCCTGTCATGCCCCTACTCCCGCGCCACAGAGATAGATAAGATTATTGTAGGGACGCGGCCTGCCGCGTCCGAAAGTTGGGACAATGTAGGCCCTGTCCCAACGTCAGATCACCCTATTCACATCCTTGTTAGGGCTGACCCGCTGGGTTGCCCTTCGCTCTAATGATCGTCGTAGTGAGGTATCCCTACACATCTATACTCAAAATGGGGATAAAGTGCGGTTTCAGCCCTTTGAAAAGGCGCAATTTATGACCTTTTAGAGTATATATTGTCCGTTTTGTACTCCTCTTGCCTATGTGGGAGAAGGGCAAGGGAGCGAGAGGTCGATTAGCTCGGTTGCACGACGCCAATTGTCAGCAGAATATTGGCATATAAACGCTGATCGCCAGACGCCACGACCAGCGACACATCACGCTCGCGGCTTGCCTCGTAGAACGCGAAACGCTCCAATTTTTGCAGCGTGAGATCGGGCAAAATGCGGCGGAACTCCTCGAAAATGGGCGCGTCATTCCCGTCGGCAGGCTGCATCACGTAGGCCGCCTCAACCGGAATGGCGCTGAAAATCGTTGCGAGGATATCGGTGACGCTTACCAGGCCGGGGCGCAGGTTCAGGAAAACATGGTCAGCAGCAGGGTTTGCCCCGGTATTAAATGGATAATTGCCATCGCCGATCAGAATTTTGCTACCGTGTCCGGACTGACCGAGCGTGTGGAGAATCTGCGGGTGCAAAAGCGATAATTTGAGCATGAATGAATGTCCGTTTTGAAGCATAATCGGCTAAGATAAAATCTGCCGCGCCTGAGAAAAACCCGCCTCAAGCAAGCGACTCTCGATCCACCCGCGTGCCTGAGCGCAAATCGCTAGGGCGTCGTCGCGGTCTTCGTTCCACATCTCAATCATCATCGGCCCGGCAAAGCTCATTGCAGCAAGCTGACGGAACACTGCATCGAATGGCACATCCCCTTCGCCGAATGGGACACGGCGCGGCACGCCCGGACGCGCATCCTTGACATGCACACCGATCAGATGTCCGCGGGCCGCCTCAATCTCGTGCGTCACATCCAGACCTTTAACAACAAGATTACCCACATCCATATACAGCTTGAGATACGGCGAGTTGATTGCCGTTATCAGCTTGACTGCCGTTGTGGGCGAGTCGATGCAGCCCATTTCCTGGTTCTCCAACCCCATCATGACTGCGCGTGCCGCCGCCCATTGCACCCCTTGCGCCAGCGATTCAGCATAACGGCTGCGGCTGGCCTCGTCAGAGGTCTCGTCCGGCAGCGTGTCGTACCCGGCAATCTGGACGATGCGAATGCCAAGATCGCCTGCCAGATCAAGCGCCTGACGTAGAATCGTCTCTCCCTGCTGACGAATCGACTCGCTGCCGCACCCCAGCGGATAGACGCGATGAGCGCTCAGGCACATGGTACGGATCGTTATGCCAGACTCCTCGACCGCACGGCGCAGATCGCGGCGCTCTGCGGCTGTCCACAGCAGGCGGGACAGGCGTTCATCGCTGGGATCGAGCGACATTTCGACAAAAGCGAAGCCAGCTTCCGCCGCCATCGCCAGCCGTTCGCGCCAGGTGAGATGCGCGGGCAACGCTTTTTCGTAAATCCCGACGGATATCCCAGGAAAGAAAAATTCACTCATCGTTCCATAGTCCCAAAAACACAGTCAAAAAAATCAAAGACAGTTCAATCGCTGTTATGGAAACGCGCCTACGACGTGTCTATTTTTCGTCCACCTCAACGTGCAGTAGGCCCATTTCCCACAACCATAACACCGAACATCACGGTGTCAACATTAAAATTCTATAATTTATAAGAAAATGCTATGATGAGATTGAGCAAATCATTGACATTCTCTAAATCCTGGCATAGTATTACACATGAACGTTCATGTGATCAATCACATGAACGTTAAATCGAAGATTGGTGTGGTTATTGGTGGTCATGAAGAGAGTGGAAATCGTGCCGTCACGTAAACAAAAACGCCCGACCATGCGTGATGTTGCCGTCGCTGTGGGTGTGTCGATCCAGACGATTTCTGCGGTCATCAATGATAAGCCGGACATCACACCGCAAACACGTCAGCGCGTCATGGATGCCATTCAGCAACTCGGCTATCGGCCTGACCGCGTTGCAAGGGGGCTACGAACAGGCAAGAGCCATACGCTGGCCCTCATCGTCTCCGACATTGCGAATCCGTCGTTTGCCACCATCGCAAGCACGGCTGAAGATTGTGCTCAAGCCAGAGGCTATTATCTGACTGTGCATAACACGCATGATGACCCGCTGCGAGAAGCAAAGTATGTTCAGACAGCCGCTGAACGTGGGATCGATGGCGTGATCCTGGTCTCGGCAGAAGACCGTATGGACAGCAGCATTATGCTGGAAAACGCCGATATTCCGTTCGTTGCTATTGACCGTATTCCTGAAGACTACACCGGGCTGTCGGTCACATTGGACAACATGAAAGCAGGACGATTGGCGACACAGCATTTGCTCGGCCTGGGGCATACACGAATCGCACATATCAGCGGGCCGCTGCGTCTACGCCTCGCCCGCGAACGACTCGCAGGTTTAGAGTTAGCGTTGCAAGAGCAGGGATTGAGCTTGCCATCGGAGTGGCTCTGCGAGGGCCATTGGTACTGCCAGGAGGGCTACAAAGCGATGCAGAATATGTTGCAGACGTCTCCCCTTCCCACAGCCGTTTTCGCAGCAAATGACCGCATGGCAATTGGGGCTATTCAAGCGATTTATCAGGCGGGCCTGCGCGTACCAGAGGATATTTCGGTCATCGGCTTAGATGATATTGAGGTTTCCGCCTATCATATCCCGGCGCTGACGACCATTCGCCAGCCCTTCGCTCTCTTAGCAACACAAGCCATACAGATCTTGCTGGACGTGATTCAGGGCAACCAGCCTGAAGTGTCTGCCAACCTCATTGAACCAATTTTAATTGAGCGGGCATCGACGGCTCCATCAGCGGCCTAACTTAGGACGCGTTTAAAAATAAAGTCGCAGAATGGAGATGAGACGACCCATTCTAGAACTCTGCGGACTTGTTTTTAAACGCGTCCTTAATCATTATTTGAGACAGAATCGACACACATGACCACTCGTCCCGCAGCAACCAGAGACATACGTCCTACCTTTGAGCGGGGAGCGGGAGTCTTCCGTCTGAACCCCGTCTTTGTTCCGCGGCGTTTCAGCGAAGCAGGCCGCCGTTTGCGACTGCATCCCGATGATTACTATGCGCTTGGCACAGCACGCGGTTCGATTAAGGAGCGCTGGTTTTCATCCGTCATTACCGCCATGAACGGCCCGCTGGCTCCCGCCGATGAGGGCATGAGCTATGTCAATGTCAGCGAAAGTATGGGTGATCGGTTCTCGCTGCGTGATGCCATACAGGAACTTGGCGCGGAGGTCATTGGGCAGGCGCTGCACGAGAAGTATGGCACATGGCCGATGTACTCCAAATTCTTTGACTACAACCCGCCGCTGTTCTTTCACCTGCACCTCGATGATGTATCAGCGGCGCGTGTGGGGCGCATCGGCAAGCCTGAAGGCTATTTCTTTCCGCCGCAGCTCAACAATCATCCGGGCGAGTTTCCTGTCACGTACTTCGGTTTCGATCCAATGGTGTCGAAGGATGAGGTCCGGCAGCGCTTGCTCGACTTCGAGCGCGGCGACACACGTATCACGGAGCTTTCGCGGGCCTTTCGCCTCCAGCTCGGCACGGGATGGTATACCCCCCCCGGCGTGCTGCATGCCCCCGGTTCCTATCTCACATACGAACCGCAGTGGAACAGTGACGTGAACTCCGTCTACGAAAACGTGACATCCGGCGAAGTTTATGCCTACGATTTTCTGGTCGAAAACGTACCGGATGATAAAAAATGGGACGTTGACTACATCATGAGCCTGATGGATTGGGAGGCGAACATCGATCCCTCTTACAAGGAAAAATACTTCCGTCCGCCGCTCCTCTGCACGCAGTTTGACAGCGGATCATTTGAAAACTGGATTGTGTATGGCAACCCGTACTTTGGTGCCAAGGAACTCACGATCGCGCCCGGACAAACGATCATCGTGAAAGACCCGGCTGCCTACGGATGCATTCTCGTTCAGGGGCACGGCACGTTTGGCAGCTACGATGCTGAGGCGGCCATCATCCTGCGCTATGGACAAACGAGCGCCGACGAGTATTTCGTCAGCGAGCAGGCCGCCAGAGCAGGCATCACCATCACCAATCGTAGTCGGTGGGAACCGATAGTGATTCTGAAGCATTTCGGCCCGAATTATCCCGAAATGCCGTAGCAGTCAGACGGCCCCGCACAAAAGATGGGACTTAATGTTTAGCAGGGGGCCGTCTTCCATCTTCAGGAATTATGCAACCAACTGGTTGTTGAATTCACGCAAAGTAAAGTTTTTTGGTTCATTTTAAGGAGTTAAGCATGTCGAACACGCAAGAAATTAGTCGACGTACAATGCTCAAACTGATGGGCGGGGCTGCGGCTGGCCTGGCAATCGCAGGTCTTCCGGGGCTTACATCCGTGAAGGCCCAGAGTGGCCGCCTTGTTATCCTGTCATCCGCTGATCCGGCACAGAATCAGCCGCTCATCAAGGCCATTGAAGCCGCCAATCCGGGCGTGACTGTTGATTGGCGCAATCTCACCAGTGAGCGCTACGTCGAACTGTTC
>DAOTUR010000265.1:0-3515 GCA_034436915.1 Anaerolineae bacterium | reverse complement strand
CGGAACTGGTGAGGCATCCCGAAGTGCCTATGTATTCGTCTCTAACGGAGCCTTTTCAGGCCAAGTCTGGTAAGCACTAGGGCTAAAAGCCCCTCCCTTCAGGGATGGGGATGCTTACTCCATCACAACATGTTCCTACCTCTCAGATTACGCAAGAAATATGAATAATGAATAAACAGGATTAGAGAAATTCTGTTCGGTGATATCTTGGCATCAAGGTTACAAAATACAAACTTAGAAGAATCTCATCTCCAATACTATCTCAATTTTGATCCTTCATGGCCTCTCCTGGCCTTGATATTACATTGTGAAATGAGTCGATAACCTCTTTTTAGATGGTTTTATCGTATCATAGCAATTTGGGATATTTGGGATTTCTTAAACAGGATTTGAACTTAACATAATATAAGGGCGTCTTTGAAATAGACCATAATTTGGGATATATTCCACATTCAAGGTGATGCTTGTTGTTTGGTTTTAAAACCACTTACCCTTAATGAAAGGGCAAAAAGTCCCCTGTTGAGGTTTAAAAAAACATCCGCTATACTGTCCATACCTACAAAGACCCTCGCCAAAAATAAGAGGGTTGGTGCGACTTCCCTACTCCCAATAGGCAAGCGCACAGATCAGTGATGAAACTCGATCATAAACATCGTGTATACACAGAAGCGGCTGGTTTTCCCTGCGTGGAACAACCAGAGATGATGCTCTGTCTCTGCCGACCCATCGTGTGATGGTGCGGTTTGTTTAGACTATGGCTGAGGGAAGGCAAGAACACCGTGACACCCCACGAAATCTGGAATACCGCACACCATCAACTCTCGCTGCTGTTTGATCGGCCCAGTTTTGATATGTGGCTGAAAACCGCAGTCTTGATGAAATACGAAGATGGTGTCTACGAAATCGGTGTGCCGACAGCCCGCGCGCAAGACATGCTGCAACATCGCTATTATCGCAATGTCCATCGCGTGATTGAGGGCCTGCAAAACGAGCCGATCCAGATCAAGTTCGTGGTCTATGTGCCGCCCGTGATTCCCCGTCCGCAGGATCTGGATGATGACGCGCCGCTGCTGCGCCTGCTGGCCCAGCATCAGGCCACGATCAAGAACGACAGCCCGACCTCGCTGTATGAAGCCATCCAGCCGGCACGCCTGCCAGATTCGCCCAACGTGGAGCTGAATCCGCGCTATACGTTTGAGCGCTTCCTGAACAATACCGCCAATCAACTGGCCTATGAAGCCGCCCTGTCAGTGGCCGAACATCCCGCCACCCAGTACAACCCCTTCCTGATCTATGGCGATGTTGGATTGGGCAAGACGCATCTGCTGCAAGCCATCGGGCATGTGTGCCGCGCCAAAGGTCTTCGCACGCTGTATGTGCCGACAGAAGTCTTCACCAATGAATTGATTAACGCGATCCGTCACCGCACCAATGCCATGTTCCGCGAGAAGTACCGCACGGCGGATGTGCTGCTGCTGGATGATGTGCAGTTCCTGATCGGCAAAGAATCGACCCAGGAAGAGTTTTTCCATACCTTCAATGCGCTCATCAATTTCAATCGCCAGGTCGTCATCGTGTCGGATCGTCATCCGCGCGAAATGACCACGCTGGAAGATCGTCTGCGCTCGCGCTTTCAAGGCGGGCTGGTGGCCGATGTGCAGCCGCCGGAACTGGAAACGCGCATCGCCATCGTGCGGATGTGGGCCAAAGAACGCCGCCTCGAATTTCAGTCAGACGTGGTGGCCGCGATTGCGGAACGCGCCCCGAATAACATTCGTGAACTCGAAGGGGCCTTCAATCAGGTGGTGGCCCAGACGCGACTGGCCGGAACCAGCCTCCCATTGCAGCGTATCGCAACGACTTTGGAGCATTTTATGCAGCCCCGCGAACGGCCCAGTGTGAAGTATATTATTGAGCAAGTGGCGATTCATCATGATCTGACCCCTGCCGATCTCACGGGCAGCAAGCGGCTGGCACACATCGCGGAGGCCCGCCAGATTGCGATGTATCTGGCACGGGAACTGACGGACGACACGCTGTATATGATTGGGTCGGCGTTTGACCGCGCCCATTCTACCGTCCTGCACAGCCATAAGAAAATTGCTCAGGAGGTCACCCATGATCGCCTGTTGGAAGCCCGTCTCACCCGCATCCGCAAGAGCGTGATGGGCGTGGAGTAGGATTCATCCCAACACCTCTTTCATGTGTAATCATTCATCTATCCGTGAGAATCGTGGGTTTGTAGGGGCAGGATACATCCTGCCCACGTTGAATCCCCTACAAATCATCAGGGCGCGATATATCGCGCCCCTACAACGGCCTTTGTCGCATGGATAGCATCATTACCTTTCATGTCGTGATAGAGGTGTCGCAAAAGGTCACAGCGTTTTTGTAGGGGCGACCCATGGGTCGCCCCTACGACCATCCCACCTCAAATTGAATGAGTATCGACACAACCACGTTATCGTGTACACACCGACTAGCACGCTACATCCCTCCACAAACGCCTCTCCTTCAATCCCCTGAGAACCCTAACAAAAATTGCCTCGATTTTGTGGTACGATCAAACGCATACAACCCATAAAAAACGTTCTATCAATGGTGATGAGTGAGGGTTAAGAGCCGTTTATGTCCCAATTTCGTCATGTGACACGCATTCGTTTTTCCAGGGTTCTCATTCCCAATACGGTGACGGCCATTGCCATTTTTGCGGGCTATGTGGCGATCCTGATGGCCTTTCAGGGCCAGTACATCGCGGCAGCAGGCTTTATTCTACTGGCGTGCGTGCTGGATATGATTGATGGCCGTCTGGCGCGGCTGTTTAAAGCCACCAGTGAATTCGGCGTCCAGTTCGATTCGCTGGCCGATATGGTCAATTATGGTGTGGCTCCAGCGCTTATTTTTTACTTTCTTTATTTCAAAGAATGGAATTGGATCGGCATTGCCATCAGCTTTTTGCCCGTGTGCTGTGCCGCGATTCGTCTGGCCCGCTTCAACGAGGCCGCTGATCCCAAAATTACCATCACGCATTTTGTCGGGTTGCCCACCACGATTGCGGCGCTCGTCCTGGCAGGTTTCGTCATCTTCGCCCATGAGAATCACATCCCTGTCGAGACAGCACAGCGGCAGGCGGCGCTGCTGATTGGCGTGACCGCCCTGCTGATGGTCAGTACCGTGCAGTACGAGAAGAGCAACATCCTGTCGCTGCGCTACATTCGCAAAACACGGCGCGTCGTCACGGGATCGATCATTGTGTTCTCGCTGCTGTTATTCCCGACGGTGGCATTTTTCGCCTGGGGCCTGCTGTACATCCTCTATGGGTTGGCCCGCAGCGGCATTCGCACCATCCTTGAGGGCCGCGACGACGACCCGGAGGAATAAATTCGATTGGCATTTTCAATACCTTCGCCAGTTTTGGAATTACAACCAAACTCGCCTTTTTCAGGCAAATTTGATCCCAAAAATCGGTTTACAAAAGGTCACAAAGTGTCAAATTTTCGCCAAAATCCTGCTTT
>DAOTUR010000264.1:0-8080 GCA_034436915.1 Anaerolineae bacterium | reverse complement strand
GTGAATGAGGAAGTCTTTTTGACGCGCCTGTTGCATTCGCTCAACAGCACGCTCGCTCTCGACTCTGACAAACGCTATGTGGCGGGCTTCTCCAACGGCGGCTTCATGACGCAGCGCCTCGCCTGTACCATGCACAGCGAATTTGCGGCGTTTGCGGCGGTGGGGGCGACAGCGCCCTATGGCCTGACGCAGGGCTGCGCCGATATCCATGATCCGATCCCGCTGATGTTCATTCATGGCACAGCCGATGCCATTGTTCCCTGGATGGGGGCGCCGATCCAGTTGAAGGATGGCCGCACCGTCTACACCACCGCCACGATGGACAACACGCTGGGCTTCTGGGTCGATCACAACGGCTGCTCTGTCGATGTTGAGACTCCCGAAACGCTGCCCAAGACAGATGCCAAAGACCCGACAGAAACAACGATCTTTACGCTTAAGGCGTGTCCCGCTGATGGCCCAGTTGTGCTGTACGCGGTCAAAGAGGGTGGGCATCGCTGGCATGGCACGGATGCCGTGATCGATGATCTGGCATTGGGCATCAGCAGCCCTGATTTCAAGGCCAGCGAGGTGATCTGGGCGTTCTTCCAGCAGTTCCCGCTCAAAAAATAGATAACCATACATCCCACCATTCGTAGGGCGCAGCACGCTGCGCCCTTGATCGAGAGCATCATTTAGAAGCCGTTTGATCATGCAAAATGTTATGCATGATTCGTGTAGGGATAGGGCCTGCCCTGTCCGTTCATCGCGTGAAAATGGACAGGGCAGGCCCTGTCCCTACGCCAAAATACATTTTTTTGTAACGAATGGCATTATAAAACGGCTTCTTAGTTTTGGGCACAGCACGCTGCGCCCCTACACAGATACCCCCTACACAGATATCCTCTGTGGTTCAAATGTATAGTTTAAAAACCGTTTCTATCTCCTTAAAAATGCGCTAAAATATAGAACAAATCATCGTCTGCCAGCGGCCAATTCCTATGACATACATCATTCCTGAACGTGTCAAAACAATTCTCGATAACCTGCCCATGAAGCCCGGCGTCTATATCATGAAAGACGCCAAAGACACGATTATCTATGTAGGCAAGGCCAAATATCTGCGGAATCGCGTCCGCAGCTATTTCACCATCAACGCTGATGGCCGCGCCAAAACCATCCAGATGCGCGGTCAGGTCACAGAGATTGATTTCATCGTCACCGAGAACGATGTCAAGGCGCTCATCCTCGAAGAGACGCTGATCAAGAAGCACAAGCCGCGCTACAACATCAGCCTCAAAGACGACAAGCGCTATCCGTATATTCGCATCTCCTGGCAGGACGACTACCCCAAAGTTGAGACGACGCGCCGTGTTGAGCAGGATGGCGCACGCTATTTTGGCCCCTATGCCGCGATGTGGGCGGTGCAAAATACGCTGCAAGTGCTGCGGAAAGCCTTCCCCTATCTGACGTGTGACCGCGAGATCACGGGCAAGGATGCCCGCGCCTGTCTGTATCACGATCTCAAATTGTGTAATGCCCCCTGCATTGGCGCAGTCTCGCGGGAGGAGTACCGTCAGATGATTCAGGAGTTGATGGATATCCTTAGCGGCAAGTCCGAGGGCGTGCTGGCCCGCATGAATCAGACCATGCTCAATGCCGCCGAAAATCTGCAATTTGAGCAGGCCGCTGCCATCCGCGACCAGATGAAAGCGATTGAATTCATCACGACGCGCCACAAAGCCGTGTCGAGCGATATGGAGAATCAGGATGTGATCGCCATCGCCCGCGAAAATGGCGAAGCGCTGGTGCAGATTCTGTTCATTCGCAACGGCAAGCTCATCGGCAGCGATTCGCGGATGCTCGATAACGCCGAAGAAGAGACCGACAGCGTGATTCTGGAGCAGTTCATCACGCAGTTTTACAGCGATGCCGGCGAAATTCCGAGCGAACTGGTGCTGCCTGCCGAGGTTGAGCAAACGCGCATCATTGAGCGCTGGTTGCGTGAAAAACGCAATGGCAGCAAAGTCTCAATCACTGTGCCACAACGCGGCGACAAGCGCAATCTGATCAAACTGGCGCAGGACAACGCGGGCGAGGCCATGCGCATGATGCGTGCCCAATTTGAGGCCGACACCACCAAGCATGAAGGCTCCCTGACCGAGCTTCAAAAGGAATTGAAGCTGCCACGCATCCCCAACCGCATCGAATGCTTCGATATCAGCACGACACAGGGGACGGCCATCACTGCCAGCCGTGTCGTATTTGTGCAGGGGTCGCCCGCCAAAGCCGAGTATCGGCGCTTCAATATTCGCAGCGTCATCCACGAGGGGCCGGACGATTTCCAATCGATGCGCGAGGCCCTGAGCCGCCGTTTTGGGCGCTGGAAAGCCGCGATGGAGGCTGATCCGACAGCCGCCTCACCCGATGGCAAAGACGCCGATGAGACGTGGAAGAAGCTGCCCGATCTGCTGATTATCGACGGCGGCAAGGGGCAGTTGGGCATTGCGGTGGAGGTGCTGACCGATTTCGGGCTGCTGGATCGCGTGCCTGTAGTGGGCCTCGCCAAACAGTTCGAGGAGATTTTTCTGCCGGGCGAAAGCCGCTCGATTGTGCTGTCGCGGCGCAGTCAGGCGCTGTATCTGGTGCAGCGGGTGCGCGATGAGGCCCATCGCTTTGCCATCACCAGCCATCGCAAGCGCCGCAGCAAGGCAAGTCTGGCGAGTCGGCTGGAGGAGATTCCCGGCATCGGCCCGAAGAAGCGCAAAGCCCTGTTAAAGCATTTTGGCAATTCAATTGATGCGATTAAGCGGGCGAGTCTTGAGGATTTGGCGAAGGTTCCAGGGGTGAATACGGCGCTGGCGGTGATTATTCGGGCAGGGTTAGATTAGCTACGGAATCCAGAACACCTCTCCAACCACCATCTCGGCTGTGTAGTCTTGTGTGAATTAATAGAGAAGGCGCACCATCCCGCCGATGTCATTAAATGCACCTGTCCAGCAAATCAAACCCGCGTGATTGGTGTACTTTTGCGTTCGCCCCGCAAAAGGCCGATCACGGGTTACAAGAACAGCATGTTGTTCCATTGCATAGGGGAGATGTTCTGTATCATCGTCCTTCCCTTCCATACCAACGTCTACAGCCCGAATCACCTCAACGCCTCGTTTCTCAAGTTCGCGGGCAACAGATCGGGAAATGTGCTCATCCAGGTAAAATTTAATGTTTGCCATAGAGACGGCTTACTTCATCCAAGAGCTTTTGCTCCTCGGCTTCCTGAGCGTCGATCAGATCTTTATTTTCCGCATAATAGAGCAAAGCTGTGAGAACCTGTGCCGTAGAGAGGCCAAATTCCTCAGCATCTTGCTGTACAATTCATCTTAATACACAAACATGCTCATGGATCGGACTGAGTATTCAAGCCATGCCCCAATATGCCTTTATCCCCTTCGTCCTGACCAACCATGCCAAAGAGCGCATGAAACTGCGCCGCATTACGGCCTCTATGATCGCCCACACCCTGGCTGACCCGCACAAAATCCACGATTCTGACGACAGTACCAAGTACATTCGCTTCACTAACAGGCGCGAAGTACATGTTGTTGCCTTTTACAACCCCAACCAGAAAAAATGGATTATTAAATCGACATGGGTGCGCGGCGAAAATGATAGCGCAATACTAAAGTTATTGTATGGCGTCACCGATTGGTTGCAGCGCCTGTTCAAATCGTAGTCAAAATCACATTGACGAGACCCCCACAGGATACCTATGAGGGTGTCTATGCGCTTATCCCTCCGACTCGGCGGCGCTAAAGGTGTAATCAATCGCGCCCCACTGAATTTGCGTCGCCTTAAAATTCAGTTCGCGGTTGCCCTTCGCGTCCATCAGCACAATCGGTGCGGGCGTCCCGTAGTCGCTGCCCGGCTTGAGGAAGGCGATGGTGTCCCCTCTGGGCGACAGCGCAATCTCCGACTGAAGCACGATGCCTTTCAGCGACATGTCAGACATGAGATGACCCTCAGCATCCGCCACCTCCCAGATGGTCTCCTGCCCGTAAGGATCGACCTGCACAATACGCAGCGACGTAGCAGCATGGGCATGGCTCATGAAGGCCGGATAGAGACCCTCAACCAGTACAGATGTTTCGCCTGTGGCCGTATTCAATAAAGATGGAATCACGCCTTGTGACTCCCGTCCATAATAACCATACCAATAGGCGTCGGCCTGGAATACGGGATTCATCGTGAACATCGTGCCGTTGGTGATCCCCATCCAATCCGGCAGCGACTGGTCAACCACACTCAGCACCGTTCCAGCGTCATCATAGAGCGTGAATTCAAAGGCGATATCATTGTCTGTGTGTACCAGCGTAACCAAACCTTCTACCAACGCATAGATTCCCATGAGCTGTGTATGGGCATTGAGACGCAAGAGCACCCTTCTCTCGCCTGATTTCAGATCATAGTATTCAATCATCGTCTGCGGCACACGATTCCGCAGCGATTCAATAGTCGTCTCGAAGTAAAGCCGCTGTCCATCTACCGACCAGAGCAGATTCGAGAATGTTTCAAGCTTATGCTGTGCGACAGCTTCGGCAAAGGTCGCCCCCTGCCTGGTGATGGGCGTCTGTGTGCCGCTGGCAATATCGACAA
Source organism: Anaerolineae bacterium (assembly GCA_034436915.1). Lineage (GTDB taxonomy): Bacteria > Chloroflexota > Anaerolineae > Aggregatilineales > Phototrophicaceae > JALHOR01. The sequence continues at coordinate 3,451 of DAOTUR010000264.1, read as the reverse complement.
GCGTGATATCGGTTGGGCGAATCTGGGACGTCTGCGCCACCTCAGATGCAAAGGCGGGATCGAGAATCTCATACAGGGGCGCGATATAGGCAAATTTTGTCCCATCGGGCGAGATCGGGCTGAGGCTGAGGGTGGAGTTGACATACAACTGATCCAGTGCCGCATCCTTTACGGAATCGCGCTTCACCAGCAGGCGAGATGTGCCATCGTGCGGCGAGACGGCATAAATCGCATTGTTTGACAGCGCAATGACCGGCGCTTCACTCTCAAGCGCCTGCACCGTAATAAAACCGCACAACACCATCAGAACGGAAAGAATCAAGGATTTGAACAGAGGTCGCATCGAGTCACCTTTAGCGGTTAATGGCAAGAGATTTGATACAATGCTGTTTATCGTGTGAGGAGACATTGCCTTTAAGTCTCAATAGTCCGATTTTATCATCAAACGAATGGAACGCCTTTATGCCGCAGTCTGTCCCGTTTGTCCTCACCAATCATGCCGAAGAACGCATGGTCTTACGCCGCATCACCAGCGAAATGATCGCCCAGACGCTCGCCAAACCGGATCGCAAAGAAAACGAATCCGACGGCGACACCGAATATATCCGCACCCTCGGCGGGCGGCAGCTTCACGTCATCGCCTTTTACAAGGCCGATCAGAAGAAATGGATTGTCAAATCCACCTGGGTACACGGCGAAGAAGACCAAAAAGGATTAAAATGGCTCTTTGATCTATTCGGTGCTGTTCGGCGTTTTCTCAATATGCTGCAAAAATCACGCCGATAAGCCGCACACAGTGAGCCTCGCCTTATGCCGACTGTCCAAGCATTGCAAGACGCGGCGGCCCTGTACAACCGCCAAATTCAGGAACTAACCGCCCGAATCTATGAAGATGGATTCGTGAGCTGTGAAGAAGCCACCGAGGGGACGCGCTACTATGCCAGCGTGCGGCCTCATCTGCGCCGTTACCACCGCCTGCTGCATGGGCAGATTCTGCGCCTCTACTATCATCATGTGCATCAAGATGTGACAGCGGCGAATGAAATGCTTCGCACCTATCATGTCATCCTGCATGATTTCGACAAGCTGCTCAATGACAGCAAGGTCATGCTCAAGATTTTTGCCGATGTGCTGAATGACTGCCCGGATGTGCCTGTCGAGACAGAATCGAAGACGGATGCGTAGTACGCCCTGAATTGCAAGGCGTAGCACGCTACACAGGCATTAAGGCTAAGGCAAAATGTCCGTTTTTGGCACCGCGTGCTATGCACCTACGGTGTATGCCATGACGTTTGAGCGCGTAAGAAGGCGTTTTTGTAGGGGTTTGGCGTGCCAAACCCTCTGTTGCAAAGCAAGAATGACTTAGCTTAACGTTTAACGTATGTAGCACAGTACGCCCCTGTAAAAATGCCCGTTATAACGTTTTCACCAGATTACAAAAATTTTCCTTTGAATTCTTTGAGGTGATCATGGCATTTACACACGGTGGACAGTTGATTGGCGCATCGCTGGCGGCGCAGGGCGTCAGCACGATTTATACCCTGTGCGGCGGTCATATCGCCCCCATCTATGATGGCTGCGTCAGCCACAAGATCAAGATGATCGACTTTCGCCATGAGCAGGCCGCCGCCCATGCCGCCGATGCCCATGCCCGCCTGACGCATAACATTGGCGTGTGCGTGGTGACAGCGGGGCCGGGCGTGACCGACGCCGTAACAGGCGTCGCCAATGCCTATCAAGCCCGCAGCCCGATGCTGTTGCTCGGCGGCGCGGCCCCGCTCAAGACGAAGGGCATGGGCGCTCTGCAAGAAATCCCGCAGACGGACATGTTTAAGACCTTCACCAAAGACAGCTTCACGATTGAGAAGACCGAAGATATCCCCGAACGCTTTGCCGAGGCGTACCGTATCGCCCTGAGCGGACGGCCCGGCCCGGTCTTCATCGAACTGCCGTTTGATGTGCTGTTCAATGTGGCGGATGCCCCGCCCATCCCGTCCCGCGTCGTCCCCGATCCCATCGCACCCGATCTCGATTCGCTGCGCCGCATGTTCGACCTGCTGCGCGAGGCCAAAAAACCCCTCATCATCGCAGGCACACAGGTCTATTGGGATCAGGCATCGGACGCCCTGCGCGAGTTGACCGAGCAAACCGATATCCCCGTCTACACCAACGGCGGCGGACGCGGCACACTCGCCATGACGCACCCCAACTGTTTCAAGGCGTCCCGTTCGCAGGCGCTCAAAGAGGCCGATGTCGTGCTGCTGATTGGCACGCCGCTGGATTTTCGCCTCAAGTATGGACAAAAGGATTGGAATCCCGATGCCAAACTCATCCAGATCGAAAATGATGCCCAGGAACTGCATCACAACCGCCGCGCTGATGTGGCGCTGATTGCCGATGCAAAACTCGTGCTGGAGGCCCTGAGCGAAGGCTTGCAGGGGGTGCGCTACACCGACTGGCTCAATCAGGTGCGGGCGCTGGAAATCCCGTTTGATGAGCAGCTCAAGCAGTGGGGCGCGATGGACAGCCAGCCGATCAATCATTTTCGCATGGGCGCGGCCATCAACGACCTGCTCACGGACGATATGATTTTGATCGGGGATGGCGGCGATATTGTGAGCGCCTGCGCCAAAATCATCGACTTAGCGCTGCCCGGTCAGTGGCTTGATCCCGGCCCGCTGGGGACATTGGGCGTGGGGATGCCGTTTGCGATTGCGGCACAGCATCTCTTCCCCGAAAAGCGCGTGCTCGTCATCAATGGTGATGGCTCGTTTGGCTTGAACGGCTTTGAGTTTGATACGGCGGTGCGCTTCAAGCTGCCGATTGTGAGCATCGTGGGCAATGATGCCGGCTGGGGCCAGATTCGCACGCCGATTGCCAATATGATGGATGCCGAGCGCGTCGCCCCGACCAATCTGGCGCTGACCCATTATGAGAAGGTGGTGGAGGCATTGGGCGGCTATGGCGAATTCGTCGAGAGTCCCGATGAGATCAAACCTGCATTGGAGCGAGCGTTTGCAGTGGGCAAACCCGCCTGCGTCAATGTCGTGATTGATCCGCAGGGCATGAGCAAGACAGGCGCGAGCACGCCCTATATTGTTTAAACTCTCAACATCAGTTCATCTCACAGAGGCACGATGAGTCTATCGTGCCTTTTTTATAGGTCTCACAGGTGCTTTGCATAATTTCGCGCCCATCTTCAGTGAACGCTTACAGCGCTCCTCATCAAAGCGACGTATGATCACTATAATGAGCCTCTTGAAGATTTGAAGCCCTGGCTGCGGCACAATGGCTGGTTATTGTTTTAAATAGAATGTGTAGCTGTGCCTTTCTCAATACCTTCGCCAATTTTGAAAACACAGCCAAATCTGCCTTTTTGAAGCAAATTTGATCCCAAAATTTGGCTTATAAAAGGTCACAAAGTGCCAAAATTTGGAGAAAACCCTGCTTT
>DAOTUR010000263.1:0-5458 GCA_034436915.1 Anaerolineae bacterium | reverse complement strand
GGTCACTCAAATCGCTCCCTCCCTTCGGGGAAAGCACTCTGACGGCTATACCTACCAGAAAGGACAAGGCGCACTCCCTCCCCATGCCTAAAGGCAGGGGTCTCTCGCGCCGATTCGATGACGGTGCAGATCACGCAGACCCTGACGGTAAAAGATCGGGCGGAGTGGCGGGCATGGTTGGTTCACCACCATGCCACTGCCCATGAGATATGGCTGATCTCGTATGGCAAGACCTCCGCACACCCGTCGCTGCCCTATCTTGAGTCAGTGGAGGAGGCGCTGTGTTTTGGCTGGATTGATGGGATCGCCAAGAGAATCGACCATGAACGCATGGCCCAACGTTTTACACCGCGCCGCCCCAAGAGCCATTGGACGGAGCTGAACAAAGAACGGGCGCGGCGCTTAATCGTCAGCAACCAGATGACCGACGCGGGCCTTGCACAACTGCCGGATCTGGCATTGGAGGCATTTCGCATCGCGCCGGATATCCTGGCGGCGCTTCAGGAAGATCCGCAGACATGGGCCTACTTCCAAAATTTTCCGCCTGTCTATCAGCGTATTCGCATTGGCTACATTGAGGAGATGCGGCAGCAACCGGAGGTTTTTCGTAAGCGGTTGGCTTACTTTCTCAAGAACACGCAGAAGAACAAGATGTTCGGCACAATGGCCTGACCATTTTGCGTGACATCCAATTGAGGGCACGGCCCGCCGTGCCCCTACAAATACCGATCTTGTCCTACTCGCAACTGTCTAGACCTGACGCGGCGGCTCGCTCGCCATGATGCTGTGAACATCCTGGTTGGCCTTCGTCAGCAGCGCCTGGACAGCCGCGACCTGTTCCGGCGTGCCATATTTGGCCGCCTGCATCACGCTCTCAAACAGGGCCATCGCCTGATGACGCAGTTCGGGCAGTTGTTCACGCTTGGATGTGTCGCCGCGCATGTCGCCCTGTTGGGCATTCTCCTGGGCCAGCAGCGCCCGCCCCGACTCCGTAATCGTGTAGACGCGCTTGCCTTCAACGGTTTCGCTCGTCAGATGGCCTTCGTCTTCCAGAAGCTGCAAGGTGGGATAGATGACGCCGGGGCTGGGCCGATAGAAGCCGCTGTAGCGCTCCTCGATCAGCTTGATCAGCTCATAGCCATGACGCGGCTGCTCCCCGATCAATTGCAGCAGCACAATCCGCATATCGCCGCGCCGCTGCCGCTGCCGCCGCCCTTCCCCAAATGGGCCACCTTCACCGAATGGGCCGCCGAAGGGCTTACCGCCAAAACCGCCGCCCCCGAATGGGCCACCATGTCTGCCGCGCATATGATGTTCACGATGGAACTTGAATCGTTCAAACATTGTGATCGCTCCTAGCGATATATCGTTTCATATCGCTATCCTATATCGATAACGATATATCGTCAATATATCTGGAGCGATTTTTACAGGTTTTTTATAGGTTTGTGACACATCTTATTTGGTAGAAGCTTTACTCAACTTATTCTGCTTCGCCGTTTTGGTTGTACCAACGCTTCTTCCATTGTTCAGGTGTGCGATTTCCCTTATTCCTATTGCAACGGGGGCAAGCAAGGCAAATATTGGGCATACTTATGAGAGCGGCCTTGAGCGATAGGGATAATGTGGTCGATTTCGAGCGCATCAGGGTTGTGTTGATACTGACAATAGGCACAAATACCTGCTTGTAGGGCACGCAAATCACTAATTTGCTTATGGCTGATATAGTCACCATTGCCTCTAATGCGAGCGCGGCGACGATGATTATAAGCACGATCAACATCACGGTGGGTCTGACGGTACTTTTGATCGTTCTTGTGCTTTTGTTCACGATGCACTGCACGATAAGCACGCTGCATCTGACGTAGTTCAAGGACATGAGTAGCGCGGTATTTACGTGTCTGTTCACGAATCTTTTCTTTATTGGCGGCACGATAGATTCGATCAGATTCACGTTTCTGCTCGGAGTAGGCAATACGATAAGCACGATTGTATGAGCGCCGAGCATCAGCATTTGCAGCATAATTAATACGATTTTTTTCACGATATTTTTCAATGTTAGCAGAATAATGAGCCTTACTATATTGAGATACACACGGCTTACACTTACTCTGGAAACCATCTCTTGCATTCTTGTTTTTATGAAACATTTGGAGTGGTTTCTCCTCTCCGCATCGGGAACAACGTTTAGTGGGGATATGATCGTCCATGTTCTTTTCCTCAGTTAATGGCGAAATAGTGTTCGGAGAGCCTACAAGGATCTAAGTGTTTTATAATCCTTATACACAAACATATCTTATCTTAGTAACTTGGTCAAGATATTAAATTGAGGAATTCGTATGAATGGCAAGAAAACTGCTCAGTTTTCAATCAGTGAGGAAAACTACTGGCGGCTAAAAGAATTGGCGAGTGCAGAAAGAAAAACTCTTTCCCTCTTTCTACGCGACGTTGTTCAAAATTATCTAACCAATAAAGGGATTGAAATTGATTTAACAGAAGCAATCGGAGATTGGGGGGGACATAGAGATAAAGATGAAGAAGGCGGATGATATCCATCCGCCACATAAACGAGGACTACACTGAACGCATCGAGCCGCCATCAACCTGCAATGTGGCCCCGGTGATATACGAGGCGGCAGGCGAGAGCAGAAACGCGCCCGCATTGCCGAAATCCTCAATTGTGCCGAGGCGCTTGAGCGGGATTCGTTCGATGCTCCTGGCACGCGCCTCCTCAACCGTGATGCCCGCCCGCTGTGCTGCGCCTTTATCGAGCGCCGCCACGCGATCCGTATCAATGCGGCCCGGAATGAGATTGTTCACGCGGATGCCATTAGGGGCCAATTCATCCGCCAGCGTCTTGACGAGGCCCGCCACGCCAGAACGCATCACCGTTGACAGGCCCAGGCGCTCAATCGGCTCTTTGACCGACGAGGAGGTGACGGTGAGAATCGCGCCGCCGCGCCGCAGATGCGGCAGAGACGCCTTGATCAGACGGACAGTGCTCATCAGCGTGAGTTCAAACGCCGCGTACCACTGCTCCTCGGTGAAATCCTTGATCAGACCCGCAGGCGGCCCGCCCGCATTGACCAAAACTGCATCCAGCCCACCCCACGCCTGCACCGTCTGATCGACCCAGGCCGCAATCTGATCCGCTTTGGACATATCACACGCAAAGGCCAGCGTTTCTGCGCCCGTCTCGCTGTGCAGGCGATCCGCCGCTGCCTTGACCTCCTCCAGAGTGCGGGCGCACAGCGAGACTTTTGCGCCTTCGCGGGCCAATGCCTGCGCGATGCCAAACCCCAGGCCCTTGCTCGATGCCGCTACGAGAGCGACTTTGCCCTGTAATCCTAAATCCATTGCTTACTCTCCTGATGCGGCTTCGGGGGCGGTGTCGCCCTGTTGATCAAAATTCAATGGCAGCGCGGCATCGCTGATACCGACGCGCTGCAACACCTGTGTGAGTTCGGCGTGCGTCTCTGGGGTCAGCACCATGCTCGATTGACGCAGGGCCGGATGTGCGATGGCCTTGCGCCGATACAACAGTTCCTTGCGGATGGTGAGATTGATGCTGGGCTGATTTTCATAGCGAATCAGCGGCAGATAACGATCAAAAATCGCCGCCGCCCGCTCGCTGTCTCCCGCACGATAGGCCGTATACACGGCGATTAGCACTTCGGTGAAGGCGAACCCGGTCATTGTGCCCGCCGCGCCGCGATGCAGCTCTTCCAGCAGGAACATCCCGCCCAGACCGCCAAAAATTGCCCAATGCGGACTGAGGGCTTTGACCGCCGTGATCTTCTCCATCAAGGGCGGATCTTCCAGCTTGAGCGTGCGGGCCTGCGGAATCTGCTCGGCCAAGTGCGCCAGCATCTTGGGCGTCATGGTGATGCCGTTGACGGGCGGAAAATCCTGCACGATGATGGCAATCGGGACAGCGGCGGCGACCTGTGCATACAGCGCGATAATCTCCTCATCGGGTGGCTTGCTCATGCGCGGCGGGGCAATCATCACGCCGGATGCGCCCGCCTCCAGCGCTTTCTGGCTGAGAAAAATGCGCGAATCCGCCTGCTCATGGCTCGTGCCGACGATGACCGGGACGCGGCCATTGTTGGCCTCCATCACGGTGTCCATCACATCGCGCCGCTCTTTGAGGGTGAGCTTACCCGCCTCGCCCAACACACCGAGGATCGTCAGGCCCATCGCGCCGCGATCCAACTGAAAATTCACCAGATGTCGCAAACTGGCCGTATCGACAGCGCCATCGGCATTGAATGGCGTTGCAAGAATATTGAAAATGCCTTCGAAAGCCTGTGTCATCGCAGGTGGCCTTCCCTTCTGTATAGGTGCGATTAAACCGCATTGCGACACGATGGGCAAGAACTCTCTGAATCCACTCCTTTGCACTCTGCGCGTCTTTGCGGTAAAAGCACTTTATTTGGATCAGAAAGAGGCGATTATGTATACCTACACAGGCAAAACCGTCGTCGTCACTGGGGCCGGGACGGGCATTGGCTACACGCTGGCAAAACGCTTTGCCGAGGCGGGCGCATGGGTCGCGCTGAATGACCGTGATGCCGACCTGGCAGCGCAGGCCGCCCAAACGCTCAATACGGCGCTGGATCGCACAGTCGTCCATGCCTTTGCGGGTGATGTGTCGGATGCCGCTTTCACGCAGCAGATGATTGAGCAGGTGGTGGCGCAGAGTGGGCGGCTCGATGTGATGCTGGCGAACGCGGGCGTCACCGATTACGGCCCCTTCCTGGAGTATACGCCGCAGATGTTTGATCGGCTGACGGGCATCAATTTACGCGGCACATATTTCACCCTCCAGGCAGCGGCCAGAGCCATGATCGCGCAGAATATTCCGGGCCGCATCATCGTCACCTCATCGGTCACAGGGATTGTGGCCCATGCCAACCTCAGCGCCTATGGCATGACCAAAGCCGGACTCATCCATCTGGCCCGCTATCTGGCGGTGGAATTGGGGCCGCATGGCATCACGGTCAATACGGTGGCTCCCGGCGCAACTATCACCGAGCGGACGTTGCAGCAAAATCCCGACTACAGCGAGCAGTGGTCACAGGTCACGCCCACCCAGCGCGCTGCCACGCCCGATGATATTGCGGCGGCGGTGCTGTTCCTGGCCTCGCCGGACGCCCGCCAGATCAACGGTATCACGCTGACGGTGGATGGCGGCTGGACGGTCTACAGCCCGCTGCCAGACGAGTCGTGAGGTCACTCTGTATTTAACCAATGGTGCATGTCTCGATTTTGTGATCGTTTTGGTTCAGGAAATCAAATTCGGAAGCTCGATTTCTGATCGCCAAGAGTTCTTAAAAGCAATACCTTCGCCAATTTTGAAAACACAGCCAAATCTGCCTTTTTGAAGCAAATTTGATCCCAAAATTTGGCTTATAAAAGGTCACAAAGTGCCAAAATTTGGAGAAAACCCTGCTTT
>DAOTUR010000262.1:0-2321 GCA_034436915.1 Anaerolineae bacterium | reverse complement strand
AAAGCAGGGTTTTCTCCAAATTTTGGCACTTTGTGACCTTTTATAAGCCAAATTTTGGGATCAAATTTGCTTCAAAAAGGCAGATTTGGCTGTGTTTTCAAAATTGGCGAAGGTATTGTAAACGCCTTATGTATTCAGGCGTACCCGCACGAAAGCATCACCGCTCGGTTGGGCGCTGCCGCCTTCTGGCTCGGTGGTAATCCAGAAGCGATCAAAGTTCCAGGACGCCGCATTCATCTTCAAGATGGCCTGTCCCTTGTCATCCACACGGAAGGTCGTCAGGCTCAACGTATTGTTATTGGATGTCCCCCAGATCTGATAGACCTTGCCAGCCTCTATAGGCGGGAAGTTCTGCGCCAGCAAAACCCCCTCTTGGCGTCCTGGCGACCAAATGATCCAGGCATAGGGATCAGTCGCCTGGGGCAGGATATCGCTCATGGTCGGAGAAGCCATCCGCGCCCAACGCGCATCGGGCGCACGCATTGTATCAAAAGACACTGTCTGGGTGCGCTGTTCCGCTTCTAAGCGGGCATACTGGGCGTAGAGCGACTCGCTTGACGTTTTCAACTGGCCGTACTGGAAGAGCCAGTAGCCATTCGTACCCACCAGCAGCAGGAGCAGCACCGCCGCAAGGCCATACGCCCATCGTGTGCGATCAGACAGCTTACGTTTGGGCTTAGGATAAGATTGCAAAATGGGAGTCGCGGCAGGTTCTTGCAAGCTGGGAGCCACAGGCGGAACCACCTGCGAAGGCGGGCTGCTGATGGCCGCCATGAGATTGTCGAGCATATGCAGTGGCGGCGTGAGCTGCGGCACATCGCGCAGCAGTCCGTCCGAAAGCTGGCGGTACTCTTCGAGTTCTTGCACCAAATCCGGGCAATCAGTAATCTGCGACTGAACGAAACGAGTTTCGTCGTCGTTGGTCGCCCCAATACTGTAAGCAGGGAGCAAATCACGGGCCTGGGCACAGAGATCGATTGTCATTGCTACGATTCAACCATTTATGTTATGTCTCAGTATCGTACAAAAATGCACGATTAGATGTATAGCTTGAGAACGCCTATGACTGCTGAGTCTCCAGCCATAAAAGCCTCAGCTTCTGGAGACCTAATCGCAGCCGTGTCTTGACGGTTCCCAACGGCAAATTGAGCTTGTCCGCCAATTCCTGGTGCGTCATGCCCTGATAGAAGGCCATTTCGATCAAGCGCGACTGTTCGGGCGGGAGATGCGTCAGCAGCAACACAAAGCCGTGCTCATCATGCCGCAAATCGTCCAGCCCAGCATGAGTCTCATCCAACTCGATGGTGGGCTTGTGATGAACTTCTTTTCGCAGGCGATCAATCGCAGTATAGCGGGCCACCGTCAGCAGCCAGCTTGAGAACGCACCGCCATTTCGATCCCATGCGTCCGGCTTATTCCAGATTTTCAGGAACGTATCCTGCGTGGCTTCTTCTGCGAGTGTAGGATTATCGAGCACACGCATAGCAATGCTGTAGACCGCCGTCCCATAGCGGCGATACAGCTCCGCTAAAGCCGTCTGGTCATGCTGCCCGACGCACAAAAGAAGTTGGTGATCACTTAAAGCAAGATGATCCATAGACATTTACAGTATTTATAAAAATCTTGTAAAAACATAACACGCTTTTGCCAATCCGTAAATCCAAAGATTGTCCTGCTCACGATCCCTTATCAGGTAATGACTGATAACAAGGAGATCTACAATGAAATTACGCAGCCTTCTTCTACTGACAGGTGCAGCACTACTCGCGGCACTGCCGATCATGGCACAGGATGCCACCCAGGAAGCCACAGGCGAATATACCGTCAATCTCAGCAGCAGCGATGCTTTAGGCGAATACTTTGTTGGCCCGAATGGGATGACCCTTTATACATTTGATCCTGATACGCTCAACACCAGCGTCTGCTCCGACAAATGCCTGACCGCCTGGCCCGCTCTGACGGTTGAGAGCGCCGATGCTGTGACCGCCGACGAAAGCATCTACGGCACGTTTGGTACGATCACACGCGCTGACGACAACACGCTCCAGGTCACATACAATGGGCTGCCCCTGTACTACTGGTTCAAAGATGCGGCCCCCGGCGATACCATTGGGCAGTCTGTCGGCAAAGTGTGGTGGGTCGCCTCGCCTGCTGCCGTGTCCGTCATGCACACCGAAGCCGCCGGACATTTCCTGGTGGCGGCCAATGGCATGACCCTGTATCTGTTCACCAAAGATGCTGCTGGCGTGAGCAACTGCGCCGACAAATGCGCCCAGGCATGGCCGCCTTACACCGTTGACGCGGATGAAGCCGATGCGCTG
>DAOTUR010000261.1:0-4005 GCA_034436915.1 Anaerolineae bacterium | reverse complement strand
CCCACTAGTTCTAACGGATTGTGTTGGTCAGCTCAAATTAAGCCATTTTAAGCTCTACCAACAGGTAATCATTCACCTATCCATACGACAAAGGCCGTTGTAGGGGCAGGATGGATCGTGCCCTGGTGATTTGTAGGGGATTTGGCGTGGGCGCGATGCATCGCGCCCCTACAAGGGCGTTTGTCGCATGGATAGGTGAATGATTACAAGATGCAATCGCCCTAAGTCCAATCGCCCCTATCCAATTGACATATCGCCCTGATGACTGCTATCATACATTTGACATACGCTCATCAAGAGCGAGGGAAGGCCCCGGCCTGATGATCTCGCAGCAGCCCCCGAAGCGTCGGGAAGGTGCTAAAACCGGCAGGATATCCATCCTGACTGATGAGCGCAGCACCGATATTCTCTCAGGCTGCGCTCCATCTGTCTCATCAAGGGGCGTTTTTGCATTCTGGGGGCTACATGACACAACCATTTCCCATCCTCGAATTTGATCCGAGTTACGATGCCGCGCTCGATGCGGCCAAAATTATCACGTCTCATGCTCTCCCGCCGGCCCGCGACGTACCAATGCCGCCGCCTGTCGTGACCGAAGGGCAAACAGGTGTATGACTGACGTTCAGACACCCCCTGTCGAAGAAACCGCGCCTGAGATGCCTGTCTTCACGCCGGATGAACGCAACGCGATGCGAGCCTATTTGCAGCGCACCGAAGTTCGCAATTCGACGCTGCATCGCATCGCCATTGGCTTCGTCAGCGGCGCGGGCCTGATGATCCTGATTCCGGCCTTCTTCAAAGAGGTCATCGACGGGATTATTCTGTCGCTGCTGCACAACATCAACACGGTGTTCATCCCAAGCATGACAGCGGCGGATGCGGCGCTGGGAATCGCTCTGTATGCGATGGTGATTTACCCGTTGATCGTGTCGCTGGCGATCCCGATGTATGCGCTGTATCTGCTGCTGCAAGATATCGTGCATTTTTATTTCACGCTGTACTCACCGGGCTTCACCGAAGGGCTGACGCACCCGACGTTTTCCCTCGGCGGGATTGCCTTCTCCCCCGACGAAGCGCCGCAAGCCAAGCGCGAGATCATGCGCTATCAGTACTCCCGGCATGAGCATATGATGTACCTGATGCCGTTCAGCAGTCGGCGGCGCGAACTCTACTTTGATCATTTGATTGAAGAGACGCAGGGCCATATTATCCCCGAATCGCGGCGCTTTGCGCGTTTGAAGGCGCAGGGTGTTTTGCCGGATGATAGTGATGAGCATCTGACCAATCAATTCAATGCGGCGTTGGGCATTGCGCGGATGTTTGATCGCAATCTCGTGGAAGAGGTCGCCTACCAGGAGATTGCGATTGTCCGCAATGTGATGTATCTGCGGCGGCTGGTGCTGCGCTATGTCAAGGCGCTGCTGCTGTTCGTCTGGACGATGATGGTGTCATTTGTGATGCTGCCCTTCCTGCAAGAGCCGCGCCTGCCCAGCTTCGTGGTGTTGAGCGGCGGCTATCTGGTATGGTCGCTGCTGGCCCCGTCGGTGATGCGAATGCCTGTGCGCTGGATGTATCGTCATCGTCATCGCGACAGCATCGAGACGCGCCAGCAGATTGATATGCAGCTTCGATACCTGGAATATCGCGTGTGGCCGTACATCAATGCGGCCCGTATCGTCGCGCTGTTGGGCTTCATCATTTCGATTGGGCATGTGGTGATGTGATACCCCACCCCCACCCCTCCCTACGGAGTGGGGAGGGCCAGGGAGGGGTACGGAGCGGGGAGGGGTGGGGTAAAATGACAGATCAACCGAACGTAACAGGAGGCCACAATGCCCCTCAATCTTGTACAGAAGCAGTGGCTGGCGGATGTGCGGCGGGCGGCACAGGCCCGCGAAGCCGAACAAACCCAATACGCCCTCAAGCAGCTCCTCGGCCAGTTGGAATATTATGCGGCCCTGGCCCTAACGCTTGAGGTGGTCTACGGCTTTCTGGAACTGTTTGAGAGTTATGAGCCGTCGGAAGTCTGGGTGCGGCGTCTGCTGGTGCAGATGGCCTCGTATGGCATGGCTCCCGACGATCAACAGGCGGAAGCGGCGGTGTTGCAGCGGCATGAGGGGCCGGGCATCGCCAATTATATCAAAGCGGTTTACGATGTGACGCAGGCCATGCAAAACAGCCATACGCCGGAGGCCCGCCTGAGCTTTCTCGCCAGCGCCATCATTAACACGCTCATGGCCGAGATCGCGGAGGCATGGTATGGCGAACGGCTTGAGGCATGGGAGCGCGTGCGGGCCAACACCTATGATCCCGTGACACAGCAGGACAACGATCCACAGGCGGCCCAGATTGTGATGGCATTCTGGATGGATGGCGATACGATTATCCTTGAGCGTGCGGGCTGGCAGGATATGGCCGTGCGAATCGAGAAGGCGCTTGAACGACAGACGAATCGCAGTGAGCAGAAAGGTGAACGCCGATGACCGTTGATTTCTCCTTTGTGATTATCGCTTTTATGATTACGTTCTCAGTTGTATTGGTTCTCTGCATGTTTAACCTCAAGAGGCAAATACAGCGGCTGTCCTATCAAGGGGATGAGAAGCAAAAAAACAGCAAGCAAAAGAACGATCAAACGGGCAGACGCCATTCAAAGCCGATTAACTGGCGCGTGCTGCTCTCGTATGAGATTCAACGCTGTCTGCCCGATCATAAGACGGAGGCCATGATTCGCTATCGCCAGCTCACCGGGGCCGATGTGCAGGATGCGGAACAGACGATTGCTTATCACATAGCTCATCCGCATCAGGTTCCGGCGAGTTTTCGCCATTATGAGCTGAGTGATGAGCAGATTGCGAGTCTGTGCAAACTGCTGCGCCAGGGCAAACGCACCGAAGCGCACACGCACTATCAAGCCTTAACGGGCGTTGATCAATTTGCAACTGACGTGGGCCTTGATATTCTCGAACAGGATATTTTGATTCAGGACGAGCATTTTACGACGCTGCGTGAGATTGCCGACTCACACGTTGACGACGCGGACTCTGATGATGAACCGCAGCAGATTTTACATACTCAGCAGAAAGGCTGACGTCGATGGACGGACTCTTCATTTTAATCGTGGCGGCTGTTGTGATCGCCGTACTGGGGCTGGTGGTCTCTATGGTGCTCCCACGCTGGCAGGAACGGCAGGAGCGGAAGAAATGGGCCGCTGGTGGGACACCCGACAACATTAATTGGACGCTGCTGCTCTCACCTGGGATGCAAACGCTGCTGGCCGACAGCAAGCAGGATGCCATCGTGTCCTACTGGAAACAGTCCAAACTGGATCTGAAGACCGCGCAAAATGCCATTGAGTTTGCCAGCCTTTACCCGGATCGGGTGGCCGCGCACCAGGATCGGTTTATCATCATCGAGCCGTCCCAGGTCAAAAAAATGATCAATTGGGATATCCTGTACTCACCTGAGCTGCAAGTGCTTCTGCCCTCGCACAAGGATGAGGCCATCAACCTCTATCAGCAGCGCTCCAAAGCGCCCTTATCGCAGGCCAGAGCCGCCGTTGAGCATTACATCGCAACACAGAATCGTGAGCAGAAAGGCTCATAACCAATGGCCTCATCAGGAATGCTTATCTCCATTGCCGCCATCGCCTTTGTCATCGCGTTCACCGGACTCATGATTTTGCTATCCATGAGAGACGCGCAGACGAAGACCAAATGGGCCGCTGGCGCGATGCCCGACTCCCTCGATTGGGAGGTGCTGCTCTCGGCGGAGATTCAAGTCTGTCTGCCCGATAAGAAGATCGAGGCGATCAAGCGCTACCGTCAGCAGACAGGCGTTGGCCTGAAAGAGGCCAAAGATGCGATTGACTATTTCAGCGAACATCGCGGCGATGTGCCCGCCAAACTCCGCCGCTATGATCTGGTCGATGAGCAGGCCGAGGGCATCCGCGACCTGCTGCGCGAGGGCAAACGCGCCGAGGCCCAGAAGATCTATCAGGCATTCACG
>DAOTUR010000260.1:0-5422 GCA_034436915.1 Anaerolineae bacterium | reverse complement strand
CTTCCACGCGGCCTGCGACTGCAAGAACTGTCAGCGCGGGGATCGGGCTTGACGCGACTGCCGGATGACTGCGAGGTCACAGTCGCCCTCGACCTGACCAACTGCACCGAACTCACCTCCCTGCCGGATGGCCTGACCGCGACCAAATGGGTGCTGACAGGCTGCCGCAGTCTGGAACGTCTGCCCGATCATCTCAGCGCTCATTTTTTCGACATATCCAACTGCCCTCTCATCGACACCCTGCCTGCCAGCGGGTCGCTTACGTTAGGCTGGCTGAACATGCAGAACTGCTTCCGCATTCGGGAGATTCTCGCGTGGATCGGGCCGATTGCAGGCATGAACATCTTCGGGTGTGCCGGGCTGCGCGATCTGCCGGAGACGCTGGACGTCCGCTCCTAGATCGATATTGGCGGGACATAGCTTACGAGCCTGCCACCCAAATGCCAGGGCGCACAGATCCAGTGGCGCAGCGTGCCGATTGATGCACGGATCGCCTTCCAACCGGAGACGATCACATCCCAGGAAGTGCTGGCCGAGCAAAATGCCGAAAAGCGCCGCGTGCTGCTGGAGCGCATGGGCTATGATCGCTTTATGGAGCAGGCTGAGGCCAAAATCCTGAATGAGGACATGGATCGCGGCGGATCACGCCAGCTTTTGCGCGTGGAGATGACCGGGGATGAGGCGCTGGTGTGCTTGTCGGTGCTTGATCCCTCAACAGGGCGGCAGTATCTTCTGTGCGTGCCTCCGACCATGACAACCTGTCATCAGGCGGCAGCGTGGATTGCCGGCTTCGACAATCCGGCTGATTATCATCCGTCGATTGAGACGTAGTACCCCACCACGACAATAATGACAGATATGTACGACGGTTTGTAGGGACATGTTATGTCCGAACCGATGGGATATGGCGTGCTTGGACATGGCGTGCTTGGACATGGCGTGCCATGTCCCTACAAGGACATTCATTATCCCTCATAATCACTGTGGCGAGATACCAGCCTCTCCAACATATGTGATAACAATAAAGCGGACGCACACAAGCGCATCCCTCATGTCATACGATGAAGAATCACCTTCTATAAGGAAGAGCGCATTACTTTACACGCGCAACCCGTATACATCAGCCTCATCGCCTCTAAAACGGGAACTCTACAGAACAACAGGCGACCCGATCAGGCCGCCTGTTTTACTATGGGCGGATATCAGGCGTCGGCTTGTGACGAGGCGGGCCAGCTATCTTCCATATCGTCATAGGCGATGACGAATGTCTCAGCCACCATATCGAACGAGGCGCTGTCGAACGATGAATAGCGCACCTCTTGAATCCAGGCGTTGTGCGCTGTCCAGCGGCGCGTCACGACGCCATCATCAACGGCGACGATTGTGACCTCACGGCGCGGACGGTTGATCTCCTGCCGTCCATCCAATGTCTCACGCAGCCAGCGATTGAAGGGTGTCCCGGCCTCGCGCTCCACAATCTTTGCCACCTCGAACGGCGGCATCAGACGCTTGCCATCTTCATGCAGATGAAATGTGACCAGTCCGCCGATGTGCAGCACCCCGCCGACCCGTTCCCCATTGATCTCGAAAGCAAATTCGTTCGATACAAGGCTGTCAAGCGTCACTCTTTGACTTGTCTCAGTGGTCATGCGTCTACTCCCTGTATGAGTTCATGCTATCGATTATGGCGCAGGGCGCAGGGGGGCGCAACCAGTGGATTAGCGACTCCAGGCGAGGGCGGTGATCTGCGGTGTCAGTGCGCCGTCTTTGACCACAGGGACAAGATCGATGAGGAATGCGCTGGATGATCCGGGCGTTAGACGCGGCAGATCACGCAGGCGGTAGCCCACCACTGCACCGTCCGAATCAAGCAGCGTGACCACAATTTGCCCCTGTGTCAGCGTCTGATCGGAGGGATTTTGCAACAGCGCCGTGACCCGATAGCGGCCTGTACTCACCCAGAAACCATTGATCTGCTGCACAGAAATCGGGGAGATCGCGTCATCAACGGCGTTTCCTGTGGGCAACAGCACCAGCGGGGCCGCCTTCTCTTCACGCACGCTGGACGCAGGCCACAGGACGCGATAGGGAGCGCTCTGACCGGGCAGAAGATACGCCTGCTCCAGCGTGATATGCTGTGAGTGCGTCCCAAGCTGCAAGGTGAGAGAGAGATTCTTCCAGAGATGTGTGGTAGTGTTTTTGAGCAGGCCGAGGCATAAAAGTCCATCAACAGCCGTGTCGTAGCAGTGCGGCACATCGAGCGCCATCGCAGGTTGAGACGCCACCAGCAGCGGCTCATCCGTGAGGAGTGGCGCGAATGTGAGATGGGAGGGCGATGGTAAGGCTGTGAGAAAATGTTGGCTCACGTCGGACTGAGGCTGCGCCAACCATAGCAAAACAAGCCCTGCCACAATGAGGATCAATCCTCCGAGAAGCAGCGCCCAACCCGGTTGAATAGTCAGCAGCGCAGGCACAATGGCAACCCCCGCAGCATCCGAACGTTGCTCTCATTATAACCACAAATACAAAGAAATCCTGGTGAAAATGCACGAACTCGATGAGAAAATTGCGGTGTCTCACGTCAATCCCTTTAACGTGGTTGTGTCGATACCCCATTCAAGCTGAGGTGGAATTATCGTAGGGGCGACCCATGGGTCGCCCCTACAAAAGCGCCGTGACCTATCGTGAGCCAATCGTGGGACGCCAAAATCGTGAACCCGTTATCATAGACACCGACTAGAACGCCGCGTCCGCCTCTCAATCATAACCATTGGTGAGCGGCGCAAACTGCAAGCGCACGCCTGGCATAAATTTGGTCGCCAGCAAGCCGCAGCAAAACGCCATCCGTTCAGGATCAAGCCTGTAATAGCGGTATTTTCCATCCTGCTGCATCATGACCAATCCTGCCTCTTCCAATTTCTTGAGGTGGTGGCTGACAGTGGGCTGATTCACCCGACCTTCGACATGATCTACAATGTCGTTGACAGTACGCCAATCGCTAGACAGGAACTGGAGAATCTCCAACCGTGTCTCGTCGGCAAGTGCTCGCATGAGGATAAGAAGTTGAGTGTCCATACAAATAATCATATCGAAGTCTGTCAATATGTCAAGGATTGCCTCTTGTGTTCGTAGAACTCCCGTGCTATGATGAGTGTATCAAAGCGAACGTTTGCGTGGTGATGAGCCGCCAAACGAGACACGGAGAGCAGAAAATCGATGGCGAAAAAGAAAAAAGAAATCACCCCAATTACGTTGTTCGACAAGAACGATGAGGGGCGTCACAAAGCGCTGCAAGCGGCGCTTGACGATCTCACCAAGCGGTTTGGTGATGGCACGATCATGAGCCTGGGTGATGCGGCCCATCTCACAATTGATGTGATCCCCACTGGATCGCTCGGCCTGGATATTGCCCTCGGCGTTGGCGGCCTGCCTCGCGGACGTGTGACCGAAATCTACGGCGCAGAATCCAGCGGTAAAACCACTCTGTGCTTGCACGTCATCCGCGAAGCGCAGAAGCGCGGCGGCATTTGTGCCTTCATCGATATGGAACATGCGCTTGATCCGATTTATGCCGAGCGCATTGGCGTCAATCTGGACACGCTGTATGTGTCGCAGCCTGATACAGCCGAACAAGCGCTCGAAATTGTTGAGACACTCGTGCGCTCCGGCGCGATGGATGCCATCATCATCGACAGTGTGGCGGCGCTTGTGCCTCGCGCTGAAATTGAAGGTGAGATGGGTGACTCGCACGTTGGTTTGCAGGCCCGTCTCATGAGTCAGGCACTTCGTAAGCTGACGGGGGCGATTAAACAGTCCAATGTAGCCGTAATCTTCACAAATCAATTAAGAGAAAAAATAGGCGTCATGTTTGGATGCCTGCAACATACAAGTCTTGTTCGTTTGGCAGATGGGACAAGCGAGCAAATTGGCAAAATTGTCAAGCAAAAAATGGACGTGGAAGTCATGTCCTATGATGTTAAAACAGGGGCATTTGAACCGCGTCGCATTGTGAACTGGTTCGATAACGGCATAACTGAGAGTTTCCTTCATATTGCTGTTGATTCTAATCGCCCAGGAAAAAACCCTCATCTCAAATGTACGCCAAATCACATGATTCTGACTAAAGATGGGTACATTCCTGCTGGTGATTTAAGAATTGGCGATCATCTTGTTACCCCTGTCAAACACTATCTGACCCCTGCTCATATGCAGATCGTTTATGGGTCTATTCTGGGCGATGGGGCAATGCGACACAATGCCAGCAAATATAATGTTCAACTCCGTATTGGTCATGGCGCGGCTCAGAATGAATACTGCCAATGGAAGTATTCACTGTTTCAGGGTTTAACCAATAGTCTGATAGTAAACTCAAAAGGCGGATACAGCTTCGATACCATTGGCATGTATGAACTGGCTGAAGTCTATGCACATGGATACAAAGATCGTAAAAAGCATCCATCTGATGATTTTATCACCCGTTTGTCGCCCCTTGCGGTTGCGATCTGGTACGTGGATGATGGCACATTTTACGGCGGCCTGAATCAGCATGGCAAACCGCGTAAAGAACGTTCTTCCATTTGCGCCGCAGGGCTTACCGTTGAAAGACAGCAAAAACTCCTGGAATGGTTCCATGAACATGGGATTGATGCGGGTTTGTCGAAGAGAGGCAACATTATCTTCACACAAACGGGCACGCATACATTTCAGCGCATGATTGCCCCTTACGTTCATCCTTCAATGGACTATAAGCTGTTTCCAGAGTATCGAGGCCAGTTCCAGGCTTTGAAATTGGAAGTTTGCGAACGTCTTGAAGCGGGCTATATGGCGATTACCGACATATGCGAAGTCGCAGCAACTCATTTCAAGCATCGCTACGATATTGAGATTGAAGGCAACCATTGTTATGTTGCGGATGGTGTCATAGTACATAATAGCCCAGAAACACAGCCTGGTGGCCGTGCTCTCAAATTCTACGCGAGTGTGCGGCTTGACATCCGTCGTATCCAGGGCATCAAGTCCGGTGAGGACGATGTGGGCAACCGCGCCCGCGTGAAGGTGAAGAAGAACAAGGTCGCCCCGCCCTTCAAGGAATGTGAATTCGATATTATGTTCACTCCCCAGGAGTGCGGCATCAGCAAAGCAGGCGAGATTACGGATCTGGCTGTCGAATTGGGCATCATCGAGAAGCGCGGCGCATTCTTCCGCTTTAATGACACACTGCTCGGCCAGGGCCGCGAAAAGACCAAAGAATATCTGGTCGATCACCCTGTCATGTCGGATGGCATCGAAAGTACCATTCGCCAGCACTTTGGCCTGCCCGCGCTGGATGCTATCAGCATCGGGACGCCTGTGCCGGTTGTCGGGCCGATTGCGAACGTTGGCGAGCCTGACGCCGACGACGAATAATCGTCACGGCACACCT
>DAOTUR010000259.1:0-3412 GCA_034436915.1 Anaerolineae bacterium | reverse complement strand
GACAGTATGAGATGATGCCCCATCTCATAGACGAGTCTATCAGAAAAAGTGGTTTGTGCTCCTACGCCTTATATCCCCATGCCTGAAGGCAGGGGCTTTACGGCGCTTTTTCGGTAACGATCAGGGTGGCGGCTTACTGCGCCCCACCTACGCCAACCCCACCTCAAATTGACGACCTGCACCATTGATAGCCAGCGCCCTCTCACCCCTCAAGCATCGTATACCACCCGACGCCGCTGAGAGGGGCGATGAGAAGGCGCTGGCGGCGCGATTCGCTGCTGAAGGTAAACGTAATCGGTTCTGGCCCGTAAAAGCGCACGAACACAGGCGTTGTGCGCTCACGGCTGCGGATGCCGACCATGCGTCGATCCAGCGGCGTGATGGTCTGGCGCGTGGCAAGCCAGGCATCCCGACACGGACGCAAATCAAGCCAGCAGACCAGATACTGGTCATCCCGATACAGAATACCGCCGCGTGTGACGGTCATGATGGCATCGCCGGACAACATCTGCACACGATCTCTCCGGGTAGGGGTCAGGGGATATCCGTCTCAGGGTCAGCAATCGATACGCCGCGCTGCAAAGGCCGCAGCACCGCCGCCTTGAGCTGGCCGCAGCCCGCGTTAATGTCGATCCCGCGCCGCATCCGCACGGTGGCGGTGACGCTGTACTGCGCCAGAATCTCGATAAAACGTCGGATCGCGTCCTGATTGGCGGGGCGGCCTGAAAATTCACCCGTTGGGTTCAGGGGGATGATATTCACATGGCACATCAGCCCATTGAGCAGCTTGCCCAGTTTGTGAGCTTCTTCCGGCGTATCGTTTTCGCCCGCAATCGCTGCCCACTCAAACGTAATGCGCCGCCCGGTCTTGGCGACATAGTAGCGGCATGATTCGATCAATTCGCCCACCGACCACTTGCGGTTGATCGGCATGAGTTCGCTGCGTTCGGCATCAGAGGCTTTGTGCAGGCTGATGGCGAGGGTGATTTGCAAGCCCTCATCGGCGAAGCGAATGATCTGCGGTACAAGGCCGACGGTGCTGATGGTGATGTGCCGCGCCCCAATGCCGAGATCATCCATGAGGCGGCGGGCAGCCACGAGTGTGGCATCATAGTTGTGGAAGGGTTCGCCCATGCCCATAAACACGACGTTGCTCAGGCGTTCGCCCTCCTGCTCCAATTCACGAGCAAAGCGCATGGCCTGTTCAAAGATTTCTGTTGGGGTGAGATGGCGGGCAAAGCCCATCTGCCCCGTTGCACAGAAGATGCAGCCCATCGCGCAGCCCGCTTGTGTCGAGATGCAGGCGGTGCGGCGGTCATCATCATAGGGCATGAGGACAGATTCGATGAGCTGTCCATCGGGCAAACGATACAGACGCTTGCGCGTGCCATCTTTTTTGCTCACCTGCTCGGTGACGAGTTCGAGTGAGCCAAGCTGCGTTTCGGCCTCCAGGTGCTCACGGAGGGGTTTGGGTAGATTTTTCATCTCCTCGAAGGAGGCGACACGCTGCGTATACAGCCATTCCCAGACCTGCTTGGCGCGAAAGGAGGGTTCATTCCAATCGTCCAGCAGATCCTGGAGTTTTTCATAGGTGAGCGAGTACAGATTGATCATGGTCTTATCCTCGGCGGCGGCTCGTGAGCATCAACACCCCGATCATGAGCAGGGCAACGAGCACGCCACCGCCAATGATGAGAGGGTTACTACCGCGTGTCAGAACCGCCAGTGGTGTGTTTGGGATCGGTGTGGGAGGAACAAGTGTTGGACGGATATTAAGCCCCTGGGCGGGCAGAGGGGTCACAGTGGCCGGCGGCGGACGGCGCGTAATGGTGACACGCGGCGTGGCCGACAGTTCAATCGTGGCTGTGAACGTTTCTGTCACGGTGGGCGGAATGGGGGTTTGTGTCTGTGTGACGGTGGCCGTCGGCGTGGGCGTCGTGGCGAGATAGGGCGTGTAGAGATAGGCGTTCTCCGTCTCACGCTTGAAGAGCCATGTCTGCCACGCCGCAACCAATCCTGCTATATCGAAGCCCATCCGCGCTTTAAAGGCGTCTTCAAACGAGGCCGATTGGGGGATATCACGGGCCAGCGCAAAGATATTTTCAACGCCTGTGCGCGAGGCCAGATAGATCAGCATCCCATACGCCTGAGCATTCCAGACAATCGCGTTTTCTGCTGAGGGTGGTGTATCCATTTGCGCGAGAGTGAACGGCATATCGCTCCGTAGCGCCTCACGCGATGTGAAGAAGGCGTCGCGGTTGGGCTGGCGCTGATAAAACTGCTCTAACCCGGCGCTGAACCACAGCGGCACAGGTTTTCCCGTCCACAGCGGCGCATAAGTATCGCGCACCAGAGAGGCTGTCAGGGCTGAGGTCAAATTTTGATCGACCCCAATTTGCAGTACTGTGTCGCTGCTGGCTTTATAAATCGTCTCCGCCTGAATTAGATCACAGGGCTGTTCTGCGCGGCTCCCATCGTCTTTATACGCGCTGTAGACAGGCTTTTTATCTGCATCGAGGCCGCAACCAGGGGTGACACCCGTATCATAAATCAGCAGGCGCACCTTTGGCGTCTGGCCGACTTTTTCCTGTAGCAAAGTGAGGGCATCTGTGAGTTCGACTTGGATTGACCCAATACTACGTGAGATATCCTTCGGCGCGATGATCGTGAGCGCATTGTCGAGGGCGGTGGTGGTTTGCCACACGGCCCGTTCATCCGTAAATTCGATGGAGCGCACCTCTTCAAACTGCTGACCGCTGGTGTTTTTGATGCGCCATGTATACCGCAGCGGTTGGAACAGTGGCGGCGGATTGTCTTTGGGAATCTCCCAGATATAGGTCGCAATCACCTCACCGACAGCGAAAGAATACGGCTTATCGGTGGGGAAGTTGATTTCGGTGTGCAGCTTATTGATCGTGTCGATCACCAACGTGACCCCGGCCACCTCAGTAGCCGGCAGTTTGATATCGATTCTGAAGAACACCTGATGCGGGAAGGCGACTCGCGTATCGTAGATGACATCAATCGGAAACGGGGTCGGCGTCAGCGTCGCGGGACGTGTCGGCGTGATAGGCTGTGGGGAGGACGTGGGCGTCTGGGCCGCCACAGGACATGCGCTCCACAGGCCCATGACACATACAATCAGGATGAGCGCACGCTGAATCAAGCATGTCCTCCAAGCGCCAGAACAACAATAAAAGGCACAATATTATAAACGATATGCGCCAGGATTGAAGCGCTGGTGCTGAGGCGCTGACGAAGCAGTCCCAGCACGAGGCCCACCACCAGAATGATCAGCATGGCCGGAGTGAACAGATATTGCAGGTGAATCAGGACGAACAGAAGCGTCGTCAGGCCCAGGCCAAAGATGGGTTGCAGCGCCCCACGATACAAAATCTCTTCCGTCGTGCCA
>DAOTUR010000258.1:0-4853 GCA_034436915.1 Anaerolineae bacterium | reverse complement strand
ATCTCAAAACAGGGTCATCATGCTGTTTTTGAGCCATCGTCTTGATCGTAACGCCCTGTTTGGTCTTTTGTAGGGGCACGATGCATCGTGCCCCTACGGAAAACGCTCTCCAAAACATGTGTTTAATACGGTAAATCCATTACGTTCCGCATTATCAAACGGCTTCTAAAGGCGGAGGCTTCTGCCGCACGCATGGGCCTAACTGCGCTCTACGTTGTGCGACACGGGCGCGTCCCGCCCGATTTCGTTGTTTTGTCTTATCGGCGGCGGGCCTTTATGCCATCTTCCGCCCAGACACACCCTGTCTTGCTTGCCTGATTTTACGGGCGGCAAGTCTTTGTCGCACAACCGCTATCAGTCGTGTTAAGGTGCTGACAAAAGTTCAACCAAGCACCGGAAAAGCACAAGCCTTACGCCTTATATCCCCATGTCTAAAGCCAGGGGTCTTACGGCGTTTCTCTGATAACGGACAGACCAAGCGCGGCAACCAGCGACGAGGTTCACGCGATTTGTCAATCAGCGGTATATTCAGGCTGGAAACGATAAATTTCGCATATGACATGATCGATGCATCAGAAAGGGTGATTGGCGATGGTTGACGTTCGCAAAGTAGACACCAAGCAGGACGAGAAAGATTTTTTTGAGTTTCCCTGGACGCTCTACAAGGATGATCCCAACTGGATTCCGCCCCTGCTGTCGATGCGCCATGAACTGCTCGATAAAAAGCACAATCCCGCCTGGACGTATATGGAAGGCGATTATTTTATTGCGCGGCAGGGGGATAAGGTGGTCGGGACGATCACAGCCTTCATCAATCATCGCCACAATGACTATCACAATGAGTACATCGCCTGGTTTGGCACGTTTGAGACGATCAATGATCCGCAGGTGGCGAAAGCACTGCTGGACACGGCCATCGCCTGGGCGAAGGAGCGCGGCTATACGTCTGTGCGCGGCCCACAGAGCTTCACCACGCATGAGGAATGCGGTCTGCTGGTGGACAATTTTTCGTCGCCCATCATTCTCGTGCCCTACAATCCGCCCTATTATGCCGATTTCATCACGGCGGCGGGCTTTCACAAGGCGATAGATACGGTGTGCATCTATTTTGATCGCCAGACGATGACCGAAGCCAATGCGATTGAGCGCCTGGGAAAACTTGTGCCGCGTGCGATGGAACGCAACCATATTGTCGTGCGCCCGCTCAACACGCGCCGCCGCAAAGATGAATTTAAAATTTTCCGTGATATTTATAATGCTGCCTGGGAGAAGAATTGGAGCTTCGTGCCCTTCACCGACAAAGAACTGGACACGCTCATATCGAGTCTGGGCATGTTTGTTGAGCCACAATTGGCCTTCTTTGCTGAGGTGAACGGCGAACCGGCGGCGTTTGCGCTGGCGATCCCCAATCTGAATGAGGCGCTGCAAAAGGCGCATCCGCAACCAGGCGAGCCGGAACCCTGGACACTGCTCAAGACCGCGTGGCACTGGAAGATTCGCCCCAGCATTGAAGGCGTGCGTCTGCCGCTGATGGGGGTGAAAGAGCAGTATCGCAATCGTGGCGTGGAACTGGCGCTGTTTTACCATCTGCTCATGGCGATGCTGCCGTCAAAGTATCAATGGCTGGATGCGGGCTGGATTCTGGAGACCAACCCGCTGCTGGAGATCGCCAAGAAGTGCGGCGGCAAAGTTTACAAGACGCATCGTTTTTACGAGAAGATACTGTAGGGACACGGCCTGCCGTGTCCACACGTTCGGACACGGCGTGGACATGGCGTAGACATGGCGTGGACACGGCGTGCCATGTCCCTACAAAGACATTCATGATTCCTCATAATCGTTGTGGCGCGATACCACGCCTCAAATTTATGACCCCTCGTGCTGCGTCTTGAGCGTCGCAAGCGCAGCGGCGGCGGTTTGCTTCCCCTCCAGAATCCCGATCACCGCCTCCTGAAGGCTTGAGGCCATTGGCCCGCCCTCGCTCTCTGCCAGCGGCAGCACCGCATGATCGAGTAGATCGAGGTAGACCTGCTTATCGACAGGCTCAGGCAGAGACGACAGCAGAACCGCCCGCTGCGAAGGCAGCAAATCGAGCGTCCGCGCATAATCCGCCTGATTTTCAGCCTGCATGAGGAAGGTCAGAAATTGAATCGCGGCATCCTGGTGATTGCTGTCCGCGCTGACGATCACCCACATCCAGCCGTTGAGCAGCGCAATAGTCTCGCCCGTGATGGTGGGGACAGGGGCGGCGCGGAGGCTGCGATCCTTTTCAAGCAGTTTGAGATAATCGCCGGAGAAAAAAACGGCGGAATCAATGCGCTTGCTGTTAAAGTCCACCTGATAATCGGCGGCGCTGGTGTAATTGACCAGACGATTTGAGAAGACGCCCGCTGTATGTGCTCGCTCGTAAAAATTGAGCGTGGTTTCCAGCGCAGCAACGTTATACGTCAGCATATTGTCGCCGCTGAGAAAGCCGCCTGCCGCCAGATATTGCAGATAGACCACATCGCTGATGCCGCTGCTGCGCCCGGCGGGAAAGACCAGCGGCTTCTTGCGCTCTAGCACATCGGCAAATGACCAGCCTTCAAGCACCTCTTTGTCGCTGGACGGGCGATACACCAGATGTTCCACCTCCAGCAAATAGGGCAATCCCACCCATTGATTATTGACCTGTCCAAGCTTGAAGGCGCTGTCCAGACTTTTCACCAGGGCGGGTGAGAGTTTGCCCTCAAGCGATTGAATCAGGCCATCGCGCTCTGCCGGAACCAAATCCTGCCGCCGCAGCAGCGTGAGATCGGCCAGGGCTGCGGGAGCGACACTACTGGCGGCCCGCAGGGTTGACATAATACCGCCCACGTCATTGACCATCTTCAAGCGCACGTCAACGATGATGGCATCCTGGCTGGCATTAAATACCTCTACCTGCCGATTGAATTCAGCCCGCGCCAGGGGTTGATCAGCGGAGGCCAGCGCGGCGGGCAGCCACACCATGAGCGTGAGGGGGCCAGGCTCTGACGTGGGCATAACGGGGGGAGGTGTTTGCGCCCGTGTCAGAATCGTCAAACACAGCATCAGAGTCGCCACTATGAATCCACGACGTTTCACACGGAATCCTTTGGGCAAGGGAACGAGATGCTGCCTATCATAACAGCTTATCAATCCGCCTGTCTTGCCTCAGACGCTTTTTGAGAGGAACAACGATGCCGCCATAGCATAAGAGTCAGCGGGTTATTCAGGCTCAGGGTCAAATATATCAAACCTATAAAGATCGCGGATCATGGAACAAAGGCTGACGAGAGAACGTCTTCTCCTCAACACTGTCAAAGATGAGTCAAAGGCAAATCCCGATGTTCCGTGCCATCCCGCGTTTTCTTCTGTTGAGTGTGCTGCTGTTGATCGGCGGCCTCGTGTCGGTCAGCGCCCAGGAATCCGTCCAGGTTACGAGTAAGCCCGATGAGGTCGATATCTTCTACAACAATATCGCCTTCGTCAAAGATACGATGCAACTGCCCACCGGCGCGTCTGTGCAGATTGCGCTGCCCGATCAGGTCTACGCCGATACGCTCATCGTGCGCGAGAATGGGCGGCGTGTGATGGATTACAGCCTCGTGCAGGACAGTCGCCTGCTGGTGGAATGGGACAGCACCGCCACAGGTGACACCCGCGAAGTGACGCTGCAATATCTGATGGGCGGCCTGAGCTGGGTTCCCAAATATGATATGTTCCTCACCAGCCAGGATGTCGATCATGTCGACTTTGATTTTTTTGCCGAAATCCACAACAGCACCTTTACCGCCGACTCCGTCCTCGTCAAATTGGTAGCGGGCAACGTGGGCCTGACGACAGCCTTTGCAGGTGATTTTGCCGCCGGGGCCTCAATGAATCAGACGGTGGCAGGCTATGATACGGCTGCCGCCCCGCAGACGCCCACTCTGACAGGCAGCACGACCATCCAGTATATCTATGAGGCTGGCACGATGGCGCTCGATACGACGGGCACACGCTATATTGGCCTTCTCAGCACCAATCTGGCTGTCCGCAAGGTCAACCTGTGGAACGCCAATTATGACGCGCAGGTCTACGCCATCTACAAGGTCAAGAACGAATCGAACATCCCGCTGGCGGATGGCCTCGTGCATTCGTATCAGGATAATATTTTCCTGGGCAGCGATGCGATTGAACTGACGCCGATCAGCAGCGAAGGCAGTGTGACGGTGGGGACGCTGCAAAACGTGCGCGTCAATCGCACCGAGAATCGCACCTCGCTCAATACGATCTTCTACAGTGAGCAAGTGGATGTGACGCTGGAACTGAACAATTACGGCGCAGACCCGGTGACGATTGATGTTGTCGATACCTATCCGACGGGCGGACGCGATTACACCTTCAGCCAGGAGCCGGGCAAACAGGGCGACAATCAATATCGCTGGACGGTCACGCTTGCCCCCGGCGAAACGGTGAAGATCACCTATCAGTACAAAGATTAATTCACATTCAATCGTAGGGGCGCAGCACGCTGCGCCCCTACAAGAGATTTTTGAATAGATGAATAGATAACCAATGGTGCAAGTCGTAAATTTGATATGGGATTGGCGTAGGGGCGCGATGCATCGCGCCCCTACAAAAGCGCTTTGACCCTTTAAAAATTCCTTGCCATCAAAAATTGAGCCTCAGAATTTGATTTTGCGTGCCAAAATGATCGCAAAATCGAGACATGCACCATTGGTTATCTAACCAATGGTGCATGTCGTAAATTTGAGGTGGGATTGGCGTAGGGGCGCGATATATCGCGCCCTGATGATTTGTCGGGGATTCAACGTGGGCAGGATGTATCCTGCCCCTACAAACCCACG
>DAOTUR010000257.1:0-8224 GCA_034436915.1 Anaerolineae bacterium | reverse complement strand
GCTGAGGGTCTAAGTCAGTGTCGTTCACACAAAACCGCTCTCTAACTTTGTCGAGGAAAACATTATCCGCGCAAGCGGAAACGGCTTGGGAGCGAGCCAGAGGTCACTTAAATCGCTCCCTCCCTTCGGGGAAAACACTCTGACGGCTACAGCGATGAGAAAGGAAGTACGCCTTTCCCCACCGGGTTAAAACCCGGTGTCCCCAGGCGAACATTTTATGGCATTCAATCCCCAGAGTTTTGGCCTGGGCTTTGGCGCGGGCGTCCTGACAGGCGTCGCGGGCCTCCAGGCATGGCGGGCTTACCAGCGCTGGCGCGATGAACGCGCTGATATGGACGCTGTGATCGAACGGCGTGAAGCCCAACGCAGTGACAGCCGCAGCCAGCGCCCCTATGCCTTGCGCGTGCGTGAACGGCGTTACGTCAATGATATAGAACGGCTGGCGCAATCTTCGCATCTGATGGGGCCGCGTCTGCCGCTGGTTGATCTTCTCATTGAACCGCGCTTCATTCGCATGGCCCCTCTCGTGCGCGACCCCAATGCCGATGAGGACGAGCCAAGCATCTTTGACGCCATACCGCGTGTCGCAGATTTTCCCGCGCTGCACGCCCCCTACAATCTGCCCACCATCGGCATTGAAGACCTGGGCAGAGGCGAACGTGCCGTTGTCATCCTGGGCGATGCGGGCAGTGGACGCACCACCGCCCTCATGACGATTGCCCTGTGGAGCATGGGGCAGGCCCAATTTACGCCGCCGCCTGATGTGGTCATGCAGCGCATCGAAGCCGAAGAATCCAAGCTCTCGCAAAAAGAACGGGCCGAGCGCATTAAGCGTACTCTTGAAGCGGCGAGACGGGCGCGCGAGCGGGTCATCCGTCTGCGGGCGCAGGCTCGCGGCGAAACCGTCGAAGATGAGGTGGAAGACGACGAGGAATCCCAGACTCCCAATGCGCCGTTTCTGCGCCAGCAGGTTCCCATCTATATTCATCTGAACAACATTCGTGTCCGTCAGGGCGGCTTTGGCAATCGCATCGATGCGGCAGAACCGCTGGTGCGGGCAGCCCAGGCGCATATGCGCTGGTATACCCGCAAGCAGTCGCCGCGCGGCCTGTATCGTCTGTTGGCAACGGGCCGCGCCCTCGTCCTGATTGATGGCCTCGACGATGTGCCAGAGGCGGAGCTGGCCGAAAAGTGGACATGGCTGACGGCGTTCATGGCCCAGTACCACGAAAATATGGTCATCCTCACGGCCCCAACGATGGGCTACCAACGCGCCCTTGATCTGGGCTTTGTGCCTGTTCATCTGCGCCCCTGGACTGACCCGTCGATTGCCGAGTCCGCCTCCTTGTGGGGTCACACCTGGCAAACCGTCAGCGGCATCCGTGAGACGCCGACGGAAACAGATATCGAGACGATGCAGCAGAACAATCGCGCCCGCACGCCGTTGGATCTCTCGCTGCGCCTGCTCTCTCGCTATGCCCGCCAGGACGAGGATCATCCGACGGCGCATATGGCGTATTATTTGCAAAATCGCTTCTCCAAAATGGCCGATTCGCAGGAGCAGTGGCCGATGCTGGCGGCTTTACAGCTCAATGAAGGCTTCATCACGACAGCGCGGCTGGTGACGCTGGCGGCTGAGGAGCAAAATATCGTCCGCGCCGCGCCTGCTCTGCCTGCGTCGGCCCCAATAGAGGACAACCCATTTGAGGGGCTGGATCTGGGCGATGAGCCTGAGAAAACGCCTGCTGCCCCCGCTGCAAAAGTCGATAAGCAGCAGGAAAAACGCCTGGAACAGATCCGCACTGAGAAAAGCCGCCTCCTGCACCAATTGACAGATGCGGGCCTGCTGACCCGCTATAAAGGCGGACGCTATCAATTTCGCCACACCCAGATCACAGCTTATCTCGCGGGCTTGTGGCTGCGCGATGCCAGCGATGAAACACTGGTCAACTGTGCTCAAAAGTCGGCCTGGGCTGATGCGCTGGCCTATGCCTCGTATCATCGTCCGATGGATCAGGCGGTGCGCGTCCTGACGGAAACGCCGTTTGACGTTCTGCAAACGCGCCTTCTCTCACTCACGCGCTGGCTCAAAATCGCGGGCAAGCGGCTGTCCTGGCGCGGCAAACTGCTGCAATATCTGGGCAGCCAGTTCGTCGCGCCGCATCAGTATCATCTGCTGCGGGAGCGGATTGCGGCTGCCCTCGTGACCAGCCTTGATGATGGGGCGCTGACGATCTTTCGGCGGGCGCTGGACGATGCCTCGCCCGAAGTGCGGGCGCTGGCGGCCTTGAGTCTGGGCGCACTGCGCGACACAGGCGCGATTGAACGTTTGAAAGGCTTTGTTCACCAAACCGAAGCGCACCTGCAAATCACGGCCACGCTCGCGCTGGGGGCGATTGGCAGCGAAGACGCACTGCTAGTGCTGGCGGATGAGCTGGAATCATCACAGAGCGCCGATGTACGGCGGGCGGTTGCCGAGACATTTGCGGGCATCCCGACAGAAGGCTATCCCACGCTGTATGAGGCGGTGCGAACCGGTGGCAAAGAGAACGATATGATTTTGCTGCGTCGTTCAGCCATCTTCGGGTTGGGGCGTGTCACCACGCCCTGGGCGCTCATCGTGCTCAACGATGTCCTGCTCAATCCCGATGAAGACTTTTATGTGCAGTCAGCGGCGGTGTATGTGCTGGAAAATGTCTATCTCCAGAGCCGCCAGGGGCTGCATAAGTATCCGTCTCCGTCAGCCGTGCCCTGGTTGAGCCGCTGGACAGCGCATCAGAGTCAGGCGGGAAGTTTGCCTGCCAACCTGGGCGGAGGCACGCCGCATCTGCTGTTTGCGCTCAGTCAGAATATCGATCTCCAGGCGCGGGAACTGGCAATACGCACTGTCGGGCAGTTGGGGGTGTTTGAAGGCACGCGCAAGCTGTATGACGCGCTGTATGATCGGCAGGCGGCCATCCGCGATCTGGCCTACGAGGCGCTGGGCCAGATTGAACAGCGCACAGGCGAGCCGCTGCCAGCACCGATTTAAGGTCGGTGTACACGATAATGTGGTGATTCATAAAATCGTGTTGTTGTAGGGGCGCAGTATACTGCGCCCTTGATGTGGTCATCCGTCATATTGGGCGCAGCACGCTGCGCCCCTACAACAACACCACGCGATTATGTACATCTAACAATCTATCGCGCCCTGGGCCGAAATATTAAGACGGCAGCACCTCGCGCCCGGCCTCACACGGAATCAGACGTTCGCTGTCGGTGTGAAAGGCGAAGACATCTGTCCCGGCAGACACAATGACGCGATAACCGTTGATGGGGCGAGACACATAGCTTTGCTTGGGTGCAGGACAGCCCAGGCTGGTATCCACCCATGTGTAGGCCAGCACGTCCACCAGTTGGATGCGTCGCGTCGGCAGATCGAGCGTTTGGCCCACATGCTGCTGCGCCAACAAGACCATCTCCAATGCAGCCGGATCAACCGCCATGAGCAGCGGGCCATGCACAGGCTCACGCTTGTCGCAGCGCTGCATCCTGTCCCCACTGACATGATAGGTGTACACACTCTGCCCCGCCAGAAGCTCGACATCTGTGCCTGTGATCACCACCTCAGACGGGGTTTCACGGCATCCGAGCGCGTCGGTATGCCACTCAGCGGCCTTGACATGGACGAGACGAATATCGCCCAGCGCGATTCCGGTCTCCTGGGCGAGATCCTGGCGCAGACGCAAAGTAATATTGGAATCAAGCGCAATCTCGGAGGAGAGCAGCGGTTCATCCGGCAGTGCGGTTGGAGTGAGGGGCGCGGGCGTGGCGGAGGCCGCGTTGAGAGTGGCGGTGGGAGACACATCGACAATGAGTGTCATCGCCGGAAAGGGCGTGGCTGTTGGCGTGCAGGCGGACAGAAGGATCACAGCCAGACCCATGCTCAGGCGAACACGGCTGGCTGCTTGGCAGCGAGGACGCAGCGGGTTAGACCAGCCCCAATTTCGCCTCAACATCTGTGCTCGACACCCCTTCGATGCTGAGGATTTTATCGCTTTTATCAATGCCAGCGACAATTTCAATTTTCTTTGTGTCAATGCCAAGCTTCTGCGCGAGGAACTCGATCAGCTCTTCATTGGCTTCAGTGCTGCCCGCAGGGGAGGCGATCAGGCGGACTTTAACAGTGCCTTCGTCGGTCTTGCCCGCAATTTCTGTTGTGCTGGAGCGAGTTACCACGCGCACACCCAGAGCAGTGCCCGCACGCGGATCAGTAAATTTATAGCTGCGATCAGTCATTGAAATTGGCGCAAGACCCTGCCTTGAGGTGAGGGCGGAAGAGCGCCTCTTAGCCTTTCTGTGAACGTAAACGATGTTTCGGAAGACAGATGATAGGCTTCTTCCCAAGCCGACCCCTCGCGGGAGTCATGTCCACCTCGCCAAAGTCATCAGGCCGTGAGGTGACGAATGCCTGTATCACTCACCGCAGATATCGGGGGTTGGTGGCTCGCCCCGACATACTGATCCATGCCTACTAAGCCTGTGTGGGCTGTCCGTCGATGGATCGAGAGACCGCACAATCGCGCCACAAGCCGATGGCTGATGTGTGATGACATCAGCCCCTGTTGCTTAATATATCACAAGTCGATGCGGAGTTCATGCGTCTTGAGCGAGACAAACCAAACTCAAACGCACAGGACGCAGCACAGCGATTGATCTGTGTGCTGCGCCTGATAACATTTTAGAAGCGGCGCAGCAGCAACATGAGGATATTGACGCCCACCACCGCAATCACGATGCTCCAATCCATGCCCCCCATCGGCGGCACAGCGCGGCGGATCGGTGCAAGAACCGGCTCGGTAATGTTATGCAGCAGACGCAGCAGCGGATTGCTGTAATCCAGGTTGGGGAACCAGCCGAGCAAAGCGCGAATGATCAGGAGGATGCTGTAAACATCCAGCGCATACAGCAGAATTAAGACAATTGTATCCATCAGAAACCTCGTGTGTTTGGGGTAAATAGTATAAGCTGATGATATGCTCGATGCATTACATGAGCGTTAACAAAAGATACGTCATCAAGCGTCTCTCGATTCTTTTACGCTCCCATGCGCTCGGCTGTTGCAATCCCTCACCGAGCCGCGCACGGTCTCTTGGCTTTGCAGCTCTGGGTATGGCCGATCATATGCCATATGGGAGACACTGTGAGAGTCCCTTTTTCCCACCCGCGCCGAAAATCTTAGGCTTTTCCAGATTAAAACAGAGACCAAGACGATGTAGAATAAAAGGACAAGCCACAAGATAATCACGGACGCCGATCCAAAAATGGTTTGTTCGTATTGCCCCTCTCTGAATGGGAGCAGCTATTTCTTTGGAAAAGCCTTAATGCATATGAACGTAAGATTACTATAGAGTCCAAGTAAGAAGGTTGGCTGGATGAGAGGAAGTTTTTTATGGCTCGTTATACTGCGTCCCGCTTTGTGGCCGGATCCCCTGATGCACTCGTTATTGGGCAAACAATGATGGCATTCATCGAGAATGTCGACGCCAATCTCATTGCGCCGATCATGGCAAGACATAACCTGAGTGAGATGAAGCCGGATCAGTGGTATTCCCATCAGACCTGGATGGATATTCTGCGCGAACTGAGTGACAGCCTGGGCGGGCAGGCCAGCAGCGTCTTTGTAGCCATCGGGCGCGACGTCGTGCACAAAGCCGTGATGCCGCCGGAAATGAACAGCATCCCCGTCGTCCTGAACGCGCTGCACGCCATACACCATCTGAATCTACGCAATATCCCTGAAGATGAGGGCTATGTCGTGAAGCAGCTTGATGCGAAGCACTATCAGGTGTACGCCAATACGCCGAACCCGGATCACGCAATTTACGGCTTTATCTGGGGCCTGTGTGCGCGTTTCAAGCAGCCCAACGAGAGTTTTACTGTGCGGATCATGACCAACCCGCATCCGGAAGACATCCCCGGCACGCTGTTTGATGTGGTATGGGGTTAGAACGCCTCCGTCGAGACAGCACTCTGACTTGATCGCAGTGAGTGACTCACCTTCAGAAGACCCATGCCTGCCGCAGGACTCATAAGCGCCCTTCTGAATCTCAATAAGAAGGGTGCTTAACATAAGGGGCAGAGGCCTTATTACGGCCTTTCAGAGGTAGAGCGATTGCGTCTTGTAATTTCAGCTATCCATGCGATGAAAGCGGTTGTAGGGGCGCGATGTATCGCGCCCTGATTGATTTGAAGACTATTTGTCATTGGGCAGGATGCATCCTCCCCCTACAAAAGACCAAACAGGGCGTTACGATCAGGACAATGGCTCAAAAACAGCCTGATGAACCCTGTTTAAAAATTACAAATTCCGTTATCAAATGACCGCACTCCTTCAGCGAGCAGCGCGTTCGCCAAAGATCGCCCGCCCGACACGCACTAGTGTTGCCCCTTCTTCAATCGCCACCGCATAATCGTTCGTCATACCCATGCTCAAATCCGGCAGCGCCACGCCAAACGAGTCGCGCAGGGCATCACGCAGACGGGCCAGGGAGCGAAACACCGGGCGCGTGGCCTCAGCTTCGGCTTCATAGGGGGCCATCGTCATCAGGCCACGCACATTGAGATGAGACACGGCAAAAATTTCTCTCAGCGTCGGCCAGAGCGCCGCCCGTACCGCCTCGTGCTCTTCCCACCCTACCGCCGACAAGCCCTCTTTTGTCTCCTCGCCCGACACATTGACTTCGAGGAAGATATCAAGCGTGCGCCCGCCCGCCTGCGACGCCAATTTTTCCGCCAGCTTCACACTGTCCACCGAATGCACCACATCAAACAGCGGCGGGATGAGTTTGGCTTTGCGGCTCTGGATATGGCCGATCATATGCCATGTGGGAGGCACGGTGAGAGCGGCATTCACGGTGGGGATTTTGCCCTCCGCCTCTTCAATCCGATTCTCGCCAAAATGCGTGATGCCCGCCTGGGCCGCCGCCAGAAGCGCTGAGGCGGGATGGGTCTTGCTCACCGCAATGAGAGTCACCTCATCGGGTGAACGGCCTGCCCGCGCACAAGCAGCAGCGATCTCAGCGTGTACACGGGCGATATTGGCGGCAATCGACGGAGCGTCATCCATATCCATATCCTTTGCGATATCTCAATTAAGGCAGCGCGATGACCGCGCCAAAACGTCCGGTGCGACCTTTTTCGCCGCGATGCGAGAAAAAATCCTGGGTGTTCTGCATCGTGCAAATCGGCAGCACCGTGATCTGCTCAACGCCCATGCGCTGCAAATCGAGCATGTTGGCCGCCCACAGATCGACATAGGCTGTGCCATCCATACTATCACGCCGCACCAGACCCTCCCGCGTGCCAAAATACTGCTGCACGGCGGCGACCACTTCCTCACCGACCTGGAAGCAGGCGGGCGAGATCGTCGGGCCAATCCAGGCTTGAATATCGATGGGCTGTGAACCGTACATCTGCTGCATCGTGCGAATCATGTTGGCCCCGATGCCCTGCACCGTGCCGCGCCAGCCGGCATGAGCGATGCCAATCACGCCGCATCTCGGATCATGAAGCAGCAGCGGCGTACAATCAGCGAAGCGCATGACCAGCGGTGTATCGGGACGATCCGTCACCATGCCATCGGCCTGTGCCAGCCAGCGCCGTCCTGGAAGCGGCTGTTGGGCGACGATCACGTCCGCGCCGTGAACCTGCCAGGTCGTCAGCGCCCGCGCACTGTTGACGCCCAGCGTGCTGTACATCTTCTCATGATTGGCCCGCACCGCCGCCGTTGTATCGCCGACTGTGCCGCCCAGATTGAGCGAGGCCCAGGGCGCGGCACTGACGCCGCCATGCCGCGTAAAAATGCCATGTTTGAGGTGCGCCCAGTCGGGATGCTGGTAATAGCACAGGCCATTGGCCGCCGTCTGGAGCAAAGGTTGTGTGACTGAATCCATAAAATGTTCGCCTGGGGACACCGGGTTAAAACCCGGTGGGGAAAGGCGTACTTCCTTTCTCATCGCTGTAGCAGTCCGAGTACCTTCCCCGAAGGGAGGGAGCAATTTAAGTGACCTCTGGCTCGCTCCCAAGCCGCACCCGTTTCCGGGGAAATGTTTTCCTCGACAAAGTTACAATACCTTCGCCAAAATTCAGAGTACCTGAAAAAGCAGGGTTTTCTCCAAATTTTGGCACTTTGTGACCTTTTATAAGCCAAATTTTGGGATCAAATTTGCTTCAAAAAGGCAGA
>DAOTUR010000256.1:0-3840 GCA_034436915.1 Anaerolineae bacterium | reverse complement strand
ACGGTCACTTGTCCTTCGGGCGAGTACCAGCCAATGTTCTGCGACCACAGCATATTTGCCCAAACGTCGCCGTAGCTGTTGGCTTTATTGTTGGCGAAACAGAACAAGCCTGTTTCTGCTTTAATGGTCTTGCAAACTTCCAGGTATTTATCCCATGTGGAGACCATTTCGTTGACTTCCGTTGGGTCACTCGGCAACCCCGCTGCTTCAAAAATGTCACGACGGTAATACAGCACCACCGGGCCTATATCCCACGGCATGGAGTAGTATCTGTCGTCTTTTTTGCCCAGTTCTGCCGAAGACGGTGCAAGGTCGGGGAGATCGGCGCTGATATAATCGGTGAGGTCAAGAACCCCCCCCAAATCAACGATACGGGCAATTTGTGCGGTTTCCATCAAGGCAACATCGGGTGCGCCTGCGCCACCCTGAATTGCCAGAGCAAGCTGATTGGCAACTTCTGTCGGACTGTAGTTGACAAATTCCACTTCAATATCGGGATATGCCTCATTGAAGGCAGGCAAAATGACCTTTTGAATCTGATCCATATTTGCCAGTTGCATCCACACAACGATTTTGCCGGAAGGTTTCACATCCTGAGCCAGTGTCACTAGCCCAAGCATTAACGTGAAAACTGCAATTACCAACACTTTCAATAACTTTGACATGGTTTTTTCCTTTTATCTTAAACGTTCATTTTTGACGGGCAGAGCAAGCGTATTAATTGGCGGCAACTCCTTTCATGCTATGGCTAACAGACTGACCGCGTTCAATTCTCTCCGATGGGAGAGACGACGCACGGATCACCAATTTAGGTTCGAGCCACATCACCTCACTGACATAGCTCCCTTTGATCGCTAATGACTCGATCACTCGGATCATCTGCGACACAGCCGCCGCGCCCAGGTTCACCACATCCTGATGAATAGATGTGAGCGCAGGATGGAAAAACGCCGCTTCGGGAATATCATCGTAGCCCACCACCGCCAGATCATGGGGGACAACCCGATCCAATTCTTCCGCCGCATACAGCACGCCCAGGGCCATCTGGTCATTACTGGCAAAAACGGCCGAGAGGTCGGGATGGCGTTGGATCAGGATTTTTAGAGCTTCCGCCCCACTCGGCGCACTCCAACTCCCTTCGACCATCCAACTGTCGTCACAGGGCAGGCCGGAATGCTGAAGGGCCTCTTGCCAACCGCGATAGCGTTCTCGCGCAGAAAAATACGACATTGGCCCTGTAATAAGCGCAACCCCGGCAGGCTTTGAGGCCATGAGGTGCTCAGTGGCTAATTTCCCGCCCAGGTAGTTATTGTTGATAACGCTCAGATCATGCAGCGAGTCAGCCGTATCCGTAAAGAGCACCGGCACAGAGATTTTTTCTAAATACTGGACAACCTGATCAACATTTTGACCAATATGGGGGATGCACCAGAGAATGCCATCCACATGATTAGACAGCATCGATTCAAAGATGGCCCGTATATTGAAGTCTTCCGGATCCTCAACCAGCTCAAGCACAACTCCATAACCGTTTTTGTGGGCTTCTCGCTGTGCACCAACCAATGTCCGAGACGGCCCATACAGATCAAGACCATAACCGACGATGCCCAATGTCCGACTTGCCCCACGCATGGCTTTGGCGGCTCGGCTTGGAAAATAGCCCATATCTTCAATCACTTTCAGGATGCGCTCACGGGTTGCCAGCGATACCCCTGTCTGCTCGTTGATGACGCGCGAGACGGTTTGAATCGAGACATTGGCGGCTTGTGCAACCTGGGTAATGGAGATACGCTCCATTTTTGAATTCGTCATGCGGTCTTCCCATTAAGCGAGTGACTGTGTAAGTGAACGTTCACGTAAGCGTTCACTAAAGGACAGCATAAAGAGGAATCTCTTTTTTGTCAAGTAAGTCAAAAATATAATATTTGAGGAGATAATTGGAAGCGTCCCATTACATCCGTTTAAAATCTGGCAGCGTCTCACACTCACAGGTTTAGAGATCATCTGATTGACAAAATGTTATTTTCTGCTTATAATTTTAAACAGTGAACGTTCACGTAAACGTTTATGAGCAATTTGAGGTGTTATAGCTTTTGGATTGCGGTCTATCCCAGGAGAGCGACAAGAAGATGTGGACGCTGTTATGCACAGTGGGTGTTGGTTAAAGCATTTTTACTCTTCCGGTAGCAATAGGATGATCTGGCTGCGATTTACTCTCATCGTGCTGTTGTCTATGACGGGGTGCAGCACGCCTGTTATGCCTTCTGTTGGCGTGGGGATGCCCGTGCCGGATTTTTCGCTGTCGGCAGCACGGGGTGGGCAGTTCACACGAGCAGATTTACGCGGCTCATTTGTCCTGCTGTCGTTTGTGGACACGCAGGCGAGGCCCACACAGGACGCTGACTCTTCCCGTTCACAGATTGTCTTTCTGAAGAGTATTCAGATGCAGTATGCCGCTAATGGCGTGGTCGTTCTGATTGTTGATGCGTCGGACGCCCCACGCAACGCTTCCTATGCGGAGAGCGTGCTAAATTTTACTTACGATTGGCAGTTGGACAGCATCCCTGTCTTGCTCGACGAGGATCACAACACAGCAGGGCGCTTTGGCGTCGTTCATGCGCCTACGACATTTCTCCTTTCTGATTCAGGGGTGATTTTGCAGCGCTGGGATCAACTGGCAGGCCCAGCACAGCTCGCGTTGAGTCTTGAGCCGCTGATTGGCAGCCCGTCTTATCGTGTCACATCCGTCCCGCCGAACTAAGGACACGTTCAAAAACAACTCCGCAGAGTTCTAGATAGGCCTCTGATCTATATTCTACGATTTTATTTTTAAACGCGTCCTAAGCATTTGCCATCTTCTTCACACGATCAACAGCTATGAGACAAGGTTTTGAGTTCAACAAAAGTCTATCCACAGTCCATTTGACTCACAAAGATTTTATGAAAGGTTTTTCGCACTATGAGACACCGATTTCTTTTTAGAACGCCTCTTTCCATCATCGCCACCAGCTTCATCCTGCTCGTGGCGCTTCTCTCAACACAAATTTTACGTGTGCAGGCCGCCAATACCTCGTATTATGTAGACTGCTCTGCCACCAGCAACGGCACAGGCACACAGGCCAGCCCCTGGAACACTGTCGCCTCCGTGACAGCAACC
The DNA here is from genome assembly GCA_034436915.1 of Anaerolineae bacterium. Classification (GTDB taxonomy): domain Bacteria; phylum Chloroflexota; class Anaerolineae; order Aggregatilineales; family Phototrophicaceae; genus JALHOR01. The sequence continues at coordinate 683 of DAOTUR010000256.1, read as the reverse complement.
ACCTTCACATCGGGCGATTCTGTGTTGTTTAAGCGCGGCACATCATGCGCTGGCGCTGTCTGGCCGAAAGGCTCTGGCGTCAGTGGTGCTCCGATTCGTCTGGGTGATTATGGGACGGGTGCACGCCCTATCCTCAACGGAGGGACCAATCAATATACCGTCAAACTGTCTGATCAAAGTTACTGGGACATCCAAAACCTGGAACTGGTCGGTGGCACACGCTATGGTCTGTTTATCACCTCTACGAGCGGCCCCAGAACTTACTTCCGCCTCACCAATTTGCTCGTGCGTGATGTGAACAATGGCACTCTCGACAGCAAAAACACGGGATTGGTCGTGCTGTCGCCTACCCACGACGCCAGCAATTCGACCAATGCTCGTTTAGATGACATCGTGATTGACAATGTGATGGCCTACAACAGCAATATGTGGTCGGGCATTATCGTCGGCTCAGGCACCAATGCTGACTCATGGGCCCCGAATCAGAGCAAACGCAGCACCAATGTGACGATCCGTAATTCCACCGTCCACGATGTGTATGGAGATGGCATTATCTTATTTGGTGTCAATACCTTCGCCAATTTTGGAATTACAACCAAACTCGCCTTTTTCAGGCAAATTTGATCCCAAAAATCGGTTTACAAAAGGTCACAAAGTGTCAAATTTTCGCCAAAATCCTGCTT
>DAOTUR010000255.1:0-7785 GCA_034436915.1 Anaerolineae bacterium | reverse complement strand
TCGGAACTGGTGAGGCATTCCGAAGTGCCTATGTATTCGCCTCTAACGGAGCCTTCTCAGGCCAAGTCTGGTAAGCATTGGGGCTAAAAGCCCCTCCCTTTAGGGATGGGGATGCTTACCATAGAGCAGCGACAAATAAGACAGTGCTGCCGGATAGTTGTGTGATTCAGGAGTGTTAAACCACTTGATTTCGGATTTCTGTGACATCTTGACCTGCCTTTCAGGTTGCCGCATCCATGTCATGTATGGAATTATAACACTGAGATCGTTGGGAATATTCTTAAGTTGCCCGCCGAACTTATGGAGGGATACGCTTATGTTGATCGTCGATGCTCATCTTGATCTGGCGATGAATGCGCTGGAATGGAACCGCGATCTGCGCCGCCCCCTGGCCGAGATTCACGCCCGTGAGCAGGGCATGACCGATAAGCCGGATTGAGGCCGAGGCGTTGTCTCGCTGCCAGCGCTGCGGGCGGGTGGCATGGGCCTCGTCGTCGCCACGCAGATTGGTCGCTATGTTGCGCCCGATAATCCGCTTCCGGGTTGGCACTCGCCGCAGCAGGCGTGGGCGCAGACGCAGGGGCAGTTGGCGTGGTATCGCGCAATGGAAGACGAGGGCGAGATGCGTCATATCGTCGATCTTGCCACCCTCGATGCCCATCTTGTACTGTGGAATGATGGAACGCCACATGATGCCAAGCCCATCGGCTATATTTTGAGGCTGGAAGGGGCTGATTCACTCGTCACGCTGGCGCATCTGGAACGGGCGTATGCAGCGGGCTTGCGGGCGGTGGGGCCAGCACATTATGGGCCGGGGCGCTATGCCCAGGGGACGGATGCGGCGGGTGGATTGGGCGCAGCGGGGCGGGCGCTGCTCAAGGAGATGGAGCGCCTGAATATGACCCTGGATGCGACGCATTTGTGCGATGACAGCTTTTGGGAGGCGCTCGATCATTTTGGCGGGCCAGTCTGGGCCAGCCATAACAACGTGCGGGCCTTGGTTCCGCACAATCGTCAATTCAGCGATGAGCAGATCAAGGCGCTGATTGCGCGTGGGGCCGTGATTGGCGGGGCGCTGGATGCCTGGATGATGGTTCCGGGCTGGGTGCGCGGGGTGTCAACGCCGCAGCAGATGAACGTTACATTGGATGTGATGATCGATCACTTTGACCATATTTGCCAGTTGGCCGGGAACGCGCTGCACATCGGCATTGGCTCGGATCTGGATGGCGCGTTTGGCACAGAGCAGTGTCCGTCGGATGTGGAGACGATTGCCGATCTGCAAAAAACCCCGTTCCTACTGCAAAAGCGTGGCTATTCAGAGGCGGATATTGCAAATGTGATGCATGGCAATTGGCTACGCTTTTTGCGGGCGGCGTGGGCATGACGTTCGCTCAATCAACTCAGTCTGAGCGTTTTTGATATCTTCAACGACCTGCGGAGAGTTGTTGCAGCAGCGGGGCGATCTCGTCGGGGGTGCGGGCCAGCAGCACCCCGGCCTCCTGTAAGGCGTGCTGTTTGCTGGCGGCATGGCCCTCATCGGCGGCCACAATCGCCCCGGCATGGCCCAATGTTTGATCGGGCGGGGCAAACTCACCCGCAATATAGGCGACTACAGGTTTTGTCATGTGATGCTTGATATAGTCAGCGGCTCGATGTTCGCTGCTGCCGCCGATTTCTCCAATCAGCACAATCGTCTCCGTCACCGGGTCTTGCTCAAACATCTCCAGGATATCCCGAAAATCTGTGCCGAGCATGGGATCGCCGCCAATGCCGACGATGGTTGACTGCCCCAATCCGCGCTGCGTCAGTTGAAAACACGTTTCGTAGAGCAGGAGGCTGCTGCGTGAGACCACGCCGATCCGCCCGCCCAACGCCACAATCGGCGGAATAATGCCCACGCTGGCCTCGCCTGGGGTGAGCAGGCCGGGGCTGTTGGGGCCGATGAGACGGGTTCGCGTCATGGAGAGATGGTAGAGCAGGCGCATTGTGTCGCGCTGCGGGATGTTCTCGGTGATGCATACCACCAGCGGCAGGCCCGCGTCGGCGGCTTCAAGGATGGCGTCGGGTGCGGCAGACGCGGGAACCATGACCACACTCACATCGGCTTCGGTGGCTTCAACGGCCCGCACGACGGTATCAAAAATGGGCAGCCCTTCAAACCACTCGCCGCCTTTGCCGGGGGTGACGCCCCCGACCACGTTGCGGCCATACTCGGCCATCATCTGCGTGTAGGCGCTGCCCAGACGTCCGGTCATGCCCTGGATAAGGATGCGTGACGAGCGATTAATCAGAATCGACATCGGGCCGACCTTTCAAGAGTGCCTGGGTGATAGACACAGCATCGGTGAGCGTGCTGGCAATCCGCACGCCCTGAATCTGGCGCAGTGTTCGTTGGGCAGCGTCCGCGCCCATGCCTTCGATGCGGAGGATCAAGCGGGCTGTGGGCTGCACCTGGGCGATGGCCTGGGACAGCAGGTGAGCGAGTTCGCCCGCCTTTTTGCGTCCGCTGAACAGCGTCACGATAATGGCTTTCAGGGATGGCTCGGCCTGGAGGATGTCAAAGGCGCTGACAAGATTCTCCAGCGTCTCGCGGCTTTGCAAGTCAATGAAGCCAGCCAGACAAATCTCTTTTTGGGAGGCATTGGCGAGCATATCCATCAGCGCCATGCCTGCTCCGGCCCCATTGACAATCGCGCCCACCTGTCCTTCAAGCGGCACATACATCAATTGTGCGGCACGAGCTTTTTGCACCGCCAGAGACATCGGGGCGGCTGTGAGCAGGTTGGCAATCTCTGGCTGACGCGAGAGGGCGCTGTCGTCGATGACGGCGCGACCATTGAGCGCGACGATGGTCTGCTGTGCCGTCGTCACCAGCGGATCAAGCTCGACATATTCAGCATCGCACGCCTCATAGAAGTGATAAAGCTGCATCACGGTCTTGACGAACGGCTGCCACAGATCGTAGCTGAGTTCCATATGGCTGGCGATCTCATGCACTTGGTAGGTGAGCAGGCCGCGCAAAGGGTGAATCGGGGCCGTAAATACTTGTTCCGGGCGGGCGCTGTTGATGACCTTCTGGCGCTGCTCGATAGCGGCTGACAGCAGCGGCTGACGATTCTGGCGATCATAGCGCAGCGATAAGAAGATGCGCTGCTCACTCTCAATGAACTGCTCGACCAGAATCTGACGCACCGTCTGGCCCGCGATGACTGTGCCGAGCAGAATCTCCGCTTGCAGGAAGGCTTCGTCGGGCGTGAGGGCGGTAAGAATGCCGCCCTGACGACTGCGCCCGATGACATGAATCTGGGCTTTGATGATGACGGGCGTTTGCACCTGTTCGGCAAACGCCTGTACCTCGTGGGCATCGGTGGCAACCAATCCCAGCGGCACAGGGATTTTGTGCTGCTGAAAGAGCAGTTTGGCCTGATACTCGTACAGCTTCATCGGCTACAAAACTTCCGTCGAATGGCGCGTGATGATGGCTTCGGGAAAGGACTCTTCCAGCCAGCGGAGAAGATCGCCCATGATGTTCCGCAGCAGGGGGGCGGAGCTGCTGACCATGACGAAGGCGAGTTTGGCCGACTGCCATTTATCCTGGTGCGCGACTTCCGCGGACGATACATTGAAGGTGTGACGGGCGCGTGTCAGGATGGGCTGGATGATGCTGCGCTTGCTTTTCAATGATGTTGTGCCGGGGAGATAAAACTCCACTTCACACAGACCGATGAGACTATCAGACATGGGTTGTGGGCCGCGAGTGAGTGGGTCGAGAGGCGGGCGGCCAGGAAACGCCTTGATAAGAAACATTATAGCGTAGAGCGGGGCAATTTGTAATTTTTTTCGCCCTCACTATACTCATCTCGTATGGATTCAGAAATAAACATGGAGAGATTCTATGGTCAGGCGTGGTGCAGCGTGGGCGCTCGTGCTGCTGCTCATCAGTGTGATGAGTGGAAGTGTCTCAGCACAGAGCAATTTGCTCAAGAACCCTGGTTTTGAAGATGGGTTTGTGACAGTGGCCGCCGGACGGGTCGCCACAAATTGGACGCCCTGGAATGCGCCGCGCACGACAGAGATGCCCTCCTATCAAAATGGGCAGCCCGTGTATCTGGCCGCATCCGAAGCGGCAGCGCAGGGCGTCTTTGCACGCACGCGCAGCGGCAGCAATGCCCAGATCTACTATTCGTTTTATGAGACACATGATGGCGGTGTGTATCAACAGGTGAGCGGCATCACCCCAGGCGCAGAACTGCGCTTCTCCATCTACAGCTATACCTGGTCATCCAAATTTGATGATGTGAACGTCAGCGATGAGCCGGGCGATGTGGCGGTGCGCGTCGGGATTGACCCGACAGGCGGTACAGATCCATTTGCCGCCAGCGTGGTGTATTCGGACGCGCAGGTGTTTTATGATGCCTTCCGTCAATACAGCGTGACCGCAAAGGCCCAGGCCAGCACGATCACGGTCTTCGTGCGCTCCACCATCGGCGAGCCAGTCCAGGGCAGTTATATCTATCTGGATGATGCTGTCCTTGAGCCAACCACTGCGACACCCGCCACACAGTCACCCGCGAACACCCCTGTACCTGCAAATACGGCTGTGCCTGCGACGAGCACGCAAGCTCCGACCTCTGTTGTGATTGTGGCAACGGACACCCCGAAGCCCGCCAATACAGCGACAACCGCGCCCGTTAACACCGCCACAACCGCGCCTGCGACCAGTACAAGCGCTCCGTCCAATGCGACTATCGTGATTGTCGTCGCTACCGATACGCCCAAGCCGAATCAGGGACAGGCTACGCCGACCCCTGAAGGCCCCAATGTCCCCACTGCAACCAGCTTTACAGCAGCAACGGCGACGACTGTGCCTTCCACAGGTGGCAGCGGCACACCCATCACTGATCAATTTCCTGGCACGATTATTCATGTCGTCCGCAGCGGCGATATCGTCTTCAATCTAGCGCGTCTCTACGGCAGCAGCGTTGATGCCATCATCGCGGCCAACGGTTTGAACAGCAATGGCTTCATTCGTCAGGGCCAGAGCCTCGTCATTCCGGTGCGCCTTGCCCCGGTGACGGAGACGCCCAATCCGCAGCGTCCGAGCGCTACCCCTGTACCAAGCGGCGGCACAGGCGGCCCGATTGGGACAGCCAGCTATACCGTGCAACCGGGAGACAGCCTGTCAGGGATTGCTCAACGCTTTGGCACGACGCTCAACGGCCTCGCGCAGTTGAATGGCATCGCCAACCCGAATCGCATTTTTGTCGGCCAGCGTCTGGTTGTGCCTGCAACGGGGACGGGTGGCCCCGTCGTCGTGCCGACATCGCCCGCTGTCCCAACAGTCAAGCCGCCCGTCGTCATCACGGCAACGCCTATGGTGAGCGGCCCGAAACCGACAAGCTATGTGGTGCAGCCGGGTGACAGCCTGTATCGCATTTCAGTGCGCTTTGGCGTGAGTATGCTGAATCTGGCCCGCGCCAACAACATCATTAACTACAATCTGGTGTTCGCGGGTTCGACGCTGGTGATCCCGCAATGAGTGAGGCCCGTATCATCCGCAACACGCGGACGAATGAGGTGGTGCTGGCGCGGGCGAAATGGTACGCCAGCACTTGGCAGCATTTCATCGGTTTGCAGGGGCGTTTGTCGCTGCCGCCGAATGAAGGGCTGATCTTCGTCTACAACAGCGAGAGTGTTGCGGCCACCACCATTCACATGTTCTTCGTCTTCATGTCGATTGGCGTGGTGTGGTTAGATGCGAACGGGATCGTGGTGGATGCCAAACTCGCCAAACCCTGGCGACCTTACTACGCACCGCGCAGCAAAGCCCAATATTTCATCGAGGCGGCTCCGACGATCCTGAATCAGGTGAAAATCGGGGATCGCCTGACGTTCGATGAGCGTGTAAGCTAACCGCTCAAGAACACACTGCCTATACGTTTCCAGAAGCGCAAAGACTGTCTCTTTGCGCTTTTGCAGTTAAGGATCAGGGGATTATGTGGGGCATTGGCCTTATTTTCGGGGGATTTTTATTACTATGCAGCGTCGGGGTCAGCGCACAGACGCCCACTGCGACACCACTCCCGGCGGCGCAGTCTCTAGCGACGCCCACGTCGGCCAATCTGGTGATTCACGTCGTCCAGCGCGGCGAGACCTTGTTTCATATTGCTCAACTTTACGGTACGACGGTGGATTATCTGACTGAGATCAACGGTATCACCAATGCGGGCAGCATTCTGGTGGGGCAGCGCTTGCTTGTGCCGACCTCTGCGCCTGCCGAGTCGCCGCAGTCCGTCCAAACGCATATTGTTCAGCCGGGTGAAACGCTCGGCGGCATTGCCAATCGTAATGGCGTGGATGTCAACACACTCATGCAGTTGAATCATCTGGCAAATGCCAATCAACTCTATGCCGGGCAGTCGCTCTCGATCCCGTCTCAAACAACAGCGGACATACCGCCCGATATCGCGTCTGCTGCCACAGCGATCAGTCCTACAGCGACTCAGAGTGCGGGCAGCGCTGTTCCCACCATCGCGCCGACTGAGAGCGGCGTTCCCACGATTGGCAATGTCTACACGGTGCAGGCGGGCGAAAGCTTATTCCAGATCGCCACGCGCTACGGCCTCACCGTCAACGATCTCGTCACGGCCAATCTGCTCGATGATCCTATGCTGATTTATGCCGGGCAAACGCTGATCATCCCGGATGCCGCAGGCCAGCAGAGCACGCTTGAACTGCCCGCGCCAGTGATCGATCTCCAGGTCAAGCCGCTGCTCTTCATCGAAGGCGAGACGGGTAGCTTGCGTCTGACCACATCACAAGCTGCCACCATCAGCGGGATATTTCTGGAGCAAACGCTGCATATTGTGTCCTCGCAGGATCAACGAGAGCATTCTCTCATCGTCGGCATTCCTATCGATACCGAGGCCAATGTCTACCCGATGTCGCTTATGATTGACACGGGGGTGCAGAAGATTCCGCTGGTCTTCAATATTCGGGTGCTGTCGGGGGGCTATCTGTCGCAGAATTTGAGCGTCAGTGATGACCTTGCGCCGCTGTTGGCCGCCGCCCCACAGAAGTATGAACTGGATCTGCTGGCGCGGGTGACGAGCGATTTCCACGCCGAGCAGTATTACAGCGGTTCCTTCGGGCTGCCCGCTGCTGCTCCGATGAATGCCATGTTTGGCACGCATCGCAGTTACAACGGCGGCACACTCAGCAGCTATCACACCGGGGCCGATTTTGCGAGTGTGCCTGGTTCGCCTGTACTGGCGGCGGCGATGGGCAGGGTGGTGCTGGCCGACCTACTCAACATTCGCGGCAACACGATTGTGCTGGATCATGGGCGCGGCGTCTTTAGTGTGTACTGCCATCTCAGCGAGATTGATGTTCAGTTAGGGCAGTTGGTGGATATCGGGCAGGTCATGGGCGCAACCGGGTCGACGGGGCGCATCACAGGGCCGCATCTTCATTGGGAGGTGTGGATCAACGGCGTGCCTGTCAATCCGTTGCAATGGCTCCAGCAGTCATTTCCTTGAAAAGCGAGACAACGTTGATGACCCCTCACCACCCGACCTCCCACAAGGGGCGAGGATGGGAGTGGGGTAAAGCCCCTCTACTACGTAACCAATGGTGCAAGTCGTAAATTTGATATGGGATTGGAGTAGGGGCGCGATGCATCGCGCCCCTACAAAAGCGCTTTGGCCCTTTAAAAATTCCTTGCCCTCAAAAATTGAGCCTCAGAATTTGATTTTGCGTGCCAAAATGATCGCAAAATCGAGA
>DAOTUR010000254.1:0-19166 GCA_034436915.1 Anaerolineae bacterium | reverse complement strand
TGTAGGGACAGGGCCTGCCCTGTCCGTTCATCGCGTGAAAATGGACAGGGCAGGCCCTGTCCCTACGCCAAAATACATTTTGTTTGTAACGAATGGCATTATCAAACGGCTTCTAAGAGTTATCTTGAATTTTAAACTCCAACCCCTCTCCCCGCTCTCCCCACTTCGTAGGGAGAGAGCCTCTTCCCCTTGCGAAGCGGGGGGACTGAGGGGGGTTAGCTTGCGAAGTGGGGAGGGGTTGGCGAGGGGTAATCATCACGGCGCACGCAAAGACCCCGCCCATGCGCTGAAAGCCAGCACCCCCACCGCCAGAATCGCGCTCACCCACGTCAGCGCAATCTCGCGGCGGCGCAGACGTGCCCAGGCCGCCGCATCGCCCTTGTCGCGCTCCAATAGCAGGCTCAGGCGTTCCAGCGAGGGAATCACACCCCATTGCAGCGTCAGCCCGCAGATGACCATTGCGACAATCGTCAGATGCTTCGCCAGCATGACGCGGCTCCATACATTGTTGAACGTCATGAAGCCCTCATACGATGGGCTGGCGGTCATCTGGAACAGACCCGTGACGATGAGCGCCGTGAGACTGAGCGTGCTGAGCGGAAAGAAGCGCGTGCGGATGCGCGAGAGAAAGCGATACAACGACGGATTTTGATCCAGGGTGCGGCGGGCGGCGGGCCACACCAGCAGCAGCGTCGTCATCAGGCCGCCGATCCAGATCACCGTTGCCAGCAGATGGACGAACAGGCTAAAAGCAAGTATCGAGAGTTGCAAAGATGCCCTCCTCAGAGGTATCGACGCGGGCGGGGAGATAGCGATCATCGCACCATTTGGGCATGGCGACGAGTGCGCCAAAGGCCGGACGCGGCCTCAGATCAGGCCGCGAGATCGCCCACCAGTATTCCTCATCGGCTTCTGTCCAGGATGGCTTGGGCAGATAGATCACCGAGACGAGGCCGACCCAGGGCGACCAGTGCTCATGAATATACGTGAAGGCCCGCACCAGATAATCGGCCTGCTGCTGCTCGGTCACGGCGAACCAACTGTAATCGGGATTGTTGGGGTCTGTCGTCCAGCCCATTTCTAGGATCGCCATCTGGCGGGCAGCATCCCCATGCGCGATCATGATCTTGCGAAGGTCTTCCGGGCGGCGGAACGAGAAGAAGCGCTGGCTGCCCTGACGCTCAAGATCATCCGGCCCCACCTCCGGCGCAGAGAAGCCCGGCGCATGGACGCCCACCACGTCAATATACTGCTGGAAGCCCACCTGATACATCGCATCGAGGTAGACATCATCGGGCGTAGCCCCATCGTCATTCGTGCCCGTCGGTGCAAGCCCGGCAGAGATCAAAATCGCGGCGGGATCAGCGGCGCGAATGGCGCTGCTGCACGCGGCCAGCACGCGCACATAGCCCGCCGCATCCGGGCGCTGACCGCCCCACTCGCGGCTGAGGTTCGGCTCATTCCAGATTTGATAGGCGGCAATGCGGCCTTTGTAATGGGCGGCGACTGTGCCGCAGTAATGCGTCCACGCCGCCATATTGTCCGACGAGAGCGGCGGCATATCGTCATCCGCCGTCTCGGAGAGCTGCGCGGCGGTCTGCGTATCGCGGCCTGAGACCCAATCCGGCGTCTGGCCCAGGCGGGCGATGGTGTGCAGGCCGCGCCGCTCGGCTTCGGCCAGAATGCGATCTGACTGCGAAAAATCCCAGACGCCTTTGTCGGCCTCCAGATCGCGCCACGCGAAGGTTTGCTTGATGTGGCTGAACGACATCATCTTCACCCAATCCATCTGCACGCCCGTTTGCCCGCTGTCCCACCAGAAGAAGCCCTGGATGCTGTAGGTGAGCGATGGGAACGGGCGCGTTTTGATGGCGGCGGCTGCAAAGTCATCGGGAGGCGGCTGTTTGAGCCAGAGGGGGACGAGGATGAGAGTCATCAGGGTGAGCGCCGCAGCACTCACCCCAATTCGTCCCTGTGTCACACGCAGCATGAATTAGTTCAGCCCTACGCGGGTCTTGTATTCAGCATACCAATCGCGCACATTGCCATACACCGGGCGCGGGCTGCTGTTTGGCCCCATCAGCGAATACGGCACATTGTCGTTCTGGGGGTCATAGCCAGAAATCTCGGAATAGTTCAGGTTCCAGATGAAGGCCAGCCACACGAAATCGGATTTCTCCATGAAGCCCATCGCTTCCGGGATGAACTGGGCCTGCTCTGCCAATGTGTTGTCCTGGGCGAAGCCAAAGCCGGGGCCGGGCGGGCCGCTGAGGTCTTCCACTGTCGGCCAGCCAAACTCGGTCACGCACAGTTTTTTATCGCTGCCTGCGCCGCGAATGCGATTGGCATAGCCTTCCAGCGTGCTGCGGAAGCTCCAACTGGGGTGCGGATTGTCGAACGGCCCGCGAAAGACCGCTGTCGGATCATTGAAGTTTTCGTTGTAGCGGATCAGCGGCGGCATGTTGTAGCCGTTATGATGTGCGCCGAAGCAGTCCATATAATTCAGTACGCCCGCCGAAATGAGCAGATCGGCATAGCGGAAATCGGCAATCGCGCCGACGCCATCATCAAAGCCGGTGGGTGAGAGCGCCCCACTGATGACGATGATGCCCGGATCAATGGCCTTGATCGTTTCATAGGACGCCTTGAGCAGCGCGGTGTAACTGGTCGCACTCAAGCCTTTGGTGCTCGTCCATTCCCGATCCAGATTCATCTCGTTCCAGATTTCCATGCCCTGCACCTGCCCAGGGTAGCGCTGCAAAATCACCGTCAGGAAATTGGTGTAATCGGCAACGTTGGCGGGCGGCCCATGCTTCTTGAGATCGACGCCCGGCTCACGCGCCCAGTCCGGAGCGGTCACGACAGCCAGCATCATCTTAGCGCCGAATTTCTTGGCCGAATTCATCGCCACGTCGACGCCCGACCAGTCATACTGGCCCTTTTGCGGCTCAATGAACTCCCAGCGAACCTGACTCTTAACCCAGCTCAGGCCCAGACCTTTGACGCCCTGATCGTAATAACCATCGGTGTAGATCTGGTTATTGTCGGGGCTGGTCGCAATCTGAATGCCGACCTGGAAGCGCTTGTCGCTGACGGGCAGCGGTGTGGGCGGCAGCGGCGTCTCCGTCGCGGTGGCGGCGCTGGTGGGAACATTCGTCGGCAGCGGCGTTCCAGTGGGCTGAGGCGTCACAGTCGCGGTGTTGGTGGCAAGCAGCGTGGTTTGCAGCGCGATTGATGCCGCGCCCACCGCCGGGGTGATCGGCTCTACGGCCACGCTGCTGGCGGGAATATACGTGAAGTAAATCGCCATAAATGTGGCAAAGCCGATAAACAGCGTGAGAAAAATCCAGACCAGGACGAACCAGCGCAGTCGGCGGCTGGCACGAGCATAATCTTGAGGGCTGATAGCTGTCATACGAGATAATCCTTGGGTAATGGGAGACGACAGGCTGTACCATGCCGCTGTGCAAAGTCTAACGAAAACCAGTCCCCTGGTGAAAGGGGAAATCGCAAAATCGAACGAACGCCGTTCAATCCTGCGCTCGTCATCGCGCCCCGGCCAGGGCATCGCAGGCGGGACAGCTTCCATCCGGGCGCACAATCGCATAGCCGCCCTGGGGATCGCTGCCAAAGATCGTGAAATCGACATTCCACACGATCATCAGCCTCACCTTGCTGCTCTGCGACGTGATGGCCGCCGCCTGTGCCAGCCACGCCGCCTGCTGTGACACCGTGACATTGGACGCCCACGCGAAGAACGAGGGCAGTTCGCCATAGCCCTCCGGCGAGAGATAGCCCAATTCCGTGAAGCACAGGGGCTTCTGGCCGCCGATGATGGCCCAGTAGGTGTTCATCACCGAGGGCAGATAGCGCGTGTAGTAGGGATCACGCGGGTCGCCGCTGGTGGCGTTGGGCGGCATAATGCCCTCGTTGTAATGCACGCCCAGGCAGTCCATGTATTGCAACCCGCCCGCATCCACCATCTCGCGCAGCCAGCCATCATCATTCCGCACCTTGCCCGGATAAGCCGCTTCAGCCCCGGTAGGCGCGGGGGCGGCACTGATGACCATCGTCCCGCCGTTAGAGGCTTTGATCGTCTGATAGGCCATCCGCAGCATATTGGCATAGGCCGCGCCGCTGATCTGACCTTCGGGCCATTCACGATCCAGATTCGGTTCGTTCCAGACCTCAATCGCATCGGCCCCGGCAGCGGCCACCGAGCCAAGCCAACTGGCATATTCACGAACATACGAGTCGCCGCCCGCTTGCAGTTCCTCCGGGCTGCCCAGGCCCGTGACTAGGACTTTGAAGCCGTTGGCATGGGCGGTGGCAATATCCCCGGCAGCGTTATCGGCCCCGCCCGTGTGAAAGCGCTTCTGAATTTTCATCCACGTCATGCCCGCCCGCTGCATCGCGGGAATCGCCCGCCCGCTGCCGGTGCTCGTCACCTGTCCGCCATACTCAAATGCGCCAACGGCAATACTGCCGCCGCCGGGCCGCACCGCCTGTCCGCCGCCTGTGCTGCCTCCACTCTGATTCGCGGGAGGCCGTACAGTGGCATTAATCGCGGACAGCGTGGGTGTGGCCGTCGGCGCGGGCGTCGGTGTCTCTGTCGGGCGCGGCGTGGGCGTGGCGGTGGGGCTGTATTGGGCCACTTTGACGCCAGGGCGGGCGCTTTCGATCTTCTGGCCCTGCCCCTCAACCGCCACATTAATCGAATAATCGCCATCGGGCGCGGCCAGCGTGATGACCAGCGGCGCATTCAAATCGGTGCGGACTTCCCCAATCAGGCCGTTTGCGCCTTCGATGCGCCAGCGCAGCACCAGATCCACCGGAGCCGGGGCCGCAGGCAGACCCAGACGATAATTCTGAATCTCGTTGATTAGACCGTCCGCCAGATCATCGCTCATCAGGTCATCAAAGCCCACGCCGCCCAATGTCAGCGCAATCGTGCTATCCAGGCGGTAGCGCAGCGCGTCCGGCGTCGTGAGCCACACGCGGGAGGCCACACTGTCATCGCTGTTGAGATATTCAATATACGGAGCATTCAGCGCTTGATCGATGCCGGAGCGCGTTTTTGCGCCATCCAGCCGCGCCCGAATCTCGCTGCCCGGCGTGATGGTGCTGCTGTCCACCTGCACATTGCCCAACTGTGCCAGCCCGGCGTCATAGCCAATGCGCGTCACCGTACCCGCCATCTCGCGCACGCTCTCGGCAGACAGGCCGACAATGATTTTATAGCGGCTGATCTCGCCTTTGGCCCATGTGAGCATGGCCTGAACAGGCTGATCGGGGGTGCGCAGGAAGGTCTGCGGCGCGATGCCCACATTGATCTGAACAAAAGCGGCGGCCTGCCCAATCGCCCGCCAATCATACGCGCCCGTGTTCCAGACGCCCGCCTGATTCTCCGGCATGGGCACAACCACGCCGAGCAGCAGCCCGACTTTTTTCATCTCGTTGGCGGTCTCTTGCAGGAACAGGCTGTAATTGTCGCGCTGTTCAGGCGCAAGGCCGCGATAATCGATGAATATCCCGGCATACTGGTTGACCGAGGCCGTCGCAGCAAGCATGGCAGCGTGCTGCTGGCGAAGCTGCGGATTGCCCAAAATCGCATTGACTGTCTGATTGTCCACAGCACGGGGATCGAGATAATCGCGGATGACAGGCATGACCTGATAGCCGCTGTTGACCGCCACACCTGCCGCCAGCCCGCCCGTAATTTGTCCATCCGCCAGCGGAGCCAGCCCCGACGGGGAGACGATTCGCGCCACCTGACTCACCTGTGGCTGGAGAATTTGCGTCGTCTCATACGACACAATCACCTGCGGCTCAACGGGTGTGGCCTGCACCAGAATCAAGCCGCGTGGCAGATCGCGGGTGACAGTCTCGCGCCGACTGCCCACCGTCTCGCTCGGCACGAAGCGCCACTGCCCATTCAAAGCATTGCCATACCAGCCGTAGATATCGACCAGATCAGGATTGACGCTGCTGATGGGCAGCTCCACGCTCAGCACGAGGGCATTTTGCGGGCGGGCTGTCGTATCCAGCGCATACAGCTTGCTGCGCGGCACGAGCATTCGCGGCAGGCGGGCAAAGGCAGCAGTGGCCCAATCGGGCGCATCGGGCGTCTGTGTCCAGGTCTTGAAACGCAGCGAGAAGCCGCTGGCCTCATCATTCGCCGCTGTCACACGGACAACCTTGTCGCTGCTGGTGAGGCTGTCGCCTTTGCTGTGCAGGATGGCATACGGCTCACCCCGCAGGCGGTTATAGAGATCAAACGGAGGCAGAAACAGGCCCGCGATGACCAGCACCACCAGCAGAACCAGCGTCCCTACCCCTGCCAGCCAACAGCCAAATTTTCCGCGCCGTGTCGTTGAATCGTCGTGCATAGATATCCTAATTGATGTATAGAGAGGATTTAGCCCGCCAACAAAATCGGCAAAGCCAAAACCCACCAAAAACGGTTCTGTCGTAGGGGCGCAGCACGCTGCGCCCCTACAAATGCGGTGTCCTGCACCCCTCGCCCCGTGTGGGAGAGGGGCCAGGGGCGAGGGGTTTCCATCGTGTTCTCGCCCAAACACATTAGGATGTGCATATCGCGGACATGGCGTGCCATGTCCCTACAAATGCGGTGTCCTGCACCCCTCGCCCCGTGTGGGAGAGGGGCCAGGGGTGAGGGCCTAATTCCCCAGCGCATCACACGCCGGACAGCTTCCATCAGCGCGGATCAAAGCATACCCCGCCATCGGATCATCCCCATAGTTGTAGAAATCGATATTCCACACTATGAGCAGACGGACTTTGCCGCTGTTGGCCGCCATATTCACCGCCGCATCGAGCCAGGCAGCCTGCTGTGTGATGCTGGTATTCCCCGCCCAACCAAAATTGGAGGCCAGTGGGCCGTAGCCTTCGGGCGTCAGATAGCCAATCTCGGTGAAACACAGCGGGCGTGCGCCGCCAAAGGCTGCATAGTAGGTGTTGACCATGCTGCCAAAATAGCGCGTGTAGTGCTCGGAGCGCGGATCGCCGCTGGTCTGATTGGGCGGCACAATGCCCTCATTGTAGTGGATGCCCACGCAGTCCATATAATTGGCCGCCCCATTTGCCGCCATACCCTGCACGAACGGCGCATCATCACAGCCGCCGCCGCCACAGCCGCCAAAATAGCCTGTCGGCGCGGGCGCAGCACTGATGACGAGCGTATTAGGATTGCGGCCCTTGATGGCGTTATAGGCAGCGGCCAGCATCTGCGTGTAGCGGCCCGGATCGATCTGGCCGCCGGGCCATTCACGATCAATATTTGGCTCATTCCACACTTCAATCGCATCAGCCCCCAGCGCGGCGGCCCCCCCCAGAAAGCCCGCAAAATCATTGAAATAATTGTTGTTGTTGATCTCGCCTGCATTGCCCACCACACTGAGCAAAATGCGGAAGCCCTTGCTGTGAGCATCATTGATCATGCCCGCGACGGCTGAGGCATCCTGACCCTGCCCATAGCGCACCTGCATCTTGACCCATGTCATGCGGGCCGTCCGCATGGCATTCACGGTGCGATCTGACAGGCCCAGCACATGCCCGCCGTAGCTAAAGCCGCTGACCGATCCCGTGCTGACGACAGGCGCAGGGAGAGGACTGCCGCCCGCTGCCACAGACGGAGCGCCCGTATCGAGCACAGCCAGCCCGGAGGCGTCGAGGTTGCTGATGTATTGAGCAAAGGCCCAGCCTGTCGCGCTGTTGGCGGAGCCGTGCAGCCATTGGCCGCTGGCATCGCGCCCATCAGCGGCGAAGGTCGTGCCGCGTGGCAACTTGACCACGATCCCAAACGATGTGCCTGCACCGCTGCGGAGGTTCATCAGGCGTGTCACGACACCCGTCGCGGTGGAGCCACCCACTGCGGGCGCACTGCCTGCCGGGGCGGGCGGCTGCGAGGCATCGCCCGATGGAGCACCGACAGTCAGCGGCGCATCATCGGCGATTTGGGGCAACGCAAACGTGCTGTCGAGGCTGATATTGACCAGCGGGGCCGACATCCACCCGACAGCGCCCGCCTGCGAAATGCCGCGCAGCCATTGGCCGCTGACATCGCGTCCATCCAGTGCAACGGTGGTTCCGGCGGGCAGCGTGACGAGAAGACGATACTGCGTGCCAGGGCCGGAGCGGAGATTTGTGTTGCGACGAACCGAGGTAATCACACTCGTTTGTGCTTCTACCAGCGCCGTAACCGTGAGCAGAACGACCAGCAGAAGACTCCAAAAAAAGGCTGTTTTACGCATGAGGATTATAAACTCCAAACACAGATGCCAGGGGCAAGCGGGTTTACGGATGAGCCGATACAAACGTATGGGCGGCGGCATTGTAGCAGAGCGTTCCCAGGCTTCGCAATCACACAATCGGGTGATTGCCCTCCGACGAGAATCGGGCCGCACACTTGAGGCCGCATCGTCTCCTATAAAGACTGTTCAACATAGCGATTCGTTCCTAGAAGCCGTTTTATAATGCCATTCGTTACAAACAAAATGTATTTTCGTGTAGGGACAGGGCCTGCCCTGTCCGTTCATCGCGTGAAAATGGACAGGGCAGGCCCTGTCCCTACACGAATCATGCATAACATTTTGCATTATTAAACGGTCTCTTAGAGCAATCGCGTCAAATCGTAATTCGGTGAAATTAAAACATTCACAATGGTTCTTGTAGGGACAGGGCCGGCCCTGTCCCTGGACTTTGGCACGCCAAACCCCTACATAGATACCTTCTATGGACTTTTGTGAACCAAAAAATTTAGGATGCGATTGCCCTGGATTCGTTCCTATCATCGCCCCTCAAGTCTCATACATTCTGTTATAATCCCCCGCGATTGATCTCCCATGAAAGTAAGCCATAGATGACGCTGCACACCCACTCGCCCCATCCTGGCATCGTGGTTCTCACGTTTGATCGGCCCGAAGCGCTCAATGCGCTGAACCTTGCTATGATGCAGGCCTTTGCTGACGCCGTTGATGCTCTGCACCAGCAGACGGAGACGCTGCGTGTGGTGATTGTGACGGGCGCAGGCCACAAAGCCTTTTCCAGCGGCGGCGATCTCCAGGAGTTGAGCCAGCACGCCGATGAAGCCTCGGCCCGCGATTTCATCACACGCATGGGCGATGCGCTGCTGGCGCTGGAACGTCTGCCTGTGCCCGTCATCGCCGCTGTCAATGGCTATGCGCTAGGTGGTGGCACAGAGATTGCGCTGGCGTGCGATCTGCGCTTGGTCGATGAGGCTGTGACATTTGGGCTGGTGCAGTTGAAGATGGCGCTGACGCCGGGCTGGGGCGCAGGCCAGCGGCTTCTGCGCGTGGTCGGCTATGCGCGTGCGATGCAGCTTTTGCTGGAGGCTGCGCCGCTCAAGGCGGATGCGGTCTATGCATTGGGGCTGGCGAACAAAATTACCCCGACGGGGCAGGCGTATCTAGGGACGCTGGAATGGGCGATGCAGATTGCCAGCCATTCGCCCGATGTGGTGCGCGGCATCAAGGCGCTGCTGCAAGCCGGACTCACCCAACCCTATGAGAATGCTCTGCACACCGAGCGCGACTTGTTCCCGCCGCTGTGGGCCGCCGAGCCACATATGCAGGCCGTAGAGCGATTTTTACAGCGCAAAAAATAGCAGGCGGACACCCCTTCACCCCCAACCCCTCTCCCACTGCACGGTAGAGGGGCTTTTATACTCCTCCTCGCCCCTTGTGGGAGAGGATAGCCGGGAGGTGAGGGGTTCATGTTTTTATATTCATATTCCACAGGATGATGTGATGAGTGCCTTTTACGAGCGTGTCGCACGTTTCTATGACGCGGAAACATCCGAGAAAGTCGATGATCTCCAACTTTATAGCGAATTGGCCGACACTTACGGTGAGCCGATTCTGGATGTGGGCTGTGGCACGGGTCGCGTACTGATTCATCTGGCACAGGAGGGGCATACCGTACACGGCGTCGATGACAGCCCACAAATGCTGGCGCGGCTTCAGCGCAAACTGGATGCCTTCCCGCATCTGGCCGCACAGATCAAAGCGGTCAAGGCCGATATTTTCACCTATACTGCCGATCAACCCTACAAACTCATCCTGCTCACGTATAACGCGCTGATGCATTTTCACACGCAGGACAAGCAGATCGCCCTGCTCAAGCATCTGCACAGCCTGACAGCCAAAGAGGGTCTGCTCGTCATCGATCTGCCGAATGCGGGTGAGATGTTTGCCTCACAGGACAACGACTCGCCGATTCTGGATCGTACTTTCATCGATCACGAATCGGGCCATTTGATCATGCTCTCCGCTGTCAGTCATCTGGATCGCGTGTCACAGTTGATGCGCGTGCAGTGGATCTACGACGAAATCGCTGACGATGGCACGCTGAAACGCCTGTTTGTGCCGCATGTGCTGCGCTACTACTTTGAATCAGAACTGCGCCTGCTGCTGCACGTCACAGGCTTTGTGGTGGAGAATGTGTATGGCAGCACCGAGGGTGAACCTTTCGAGGATGGGTCTGAGCGCATGATTGTGTATGCTCGCCCGCTCTAAAATTGCGTGGTGACGACGTGTTGATTACCGCACGACGAATTGTAGGGACATTCATAATCGCTGTAGCGAGGCCCTGCCTGTACACATAATCATCTGATAAAAATGAATACATCCTGACAGCCATGCCAAAGATTTGATGCTATGCTGGATAAAAACCCCGTCACAATTTGAGCGGAGGGGAAACGGAGGGCAGCGAGAACGCAACTTTCTCGTGAACGCCTCGTAGTATATACTCATGAGCAATAGACCTGTTGAGGTTGATAAACCATGCAAGAACCCAATTTCGAGCAACCCGAAACACCAGATTTCTCAACGGCGGAGCCGTCTGCGGACAGCACCACCGGCACCCCGATGGAGCGCTTCTTCTATCATCAGCGGCGCGCCCTGGAAGAAACCGCTAAAGCCCTCGAATCGCTGCTGCCCCCTGGCTTCAAGGAACATGCGACGGAAGCCAGCAAAGAATTTGCCAAAGGCTTCCGCATTCTTGTGGATGCCACCATTGACGAACTCAAGAAGGTGAGCGAGAAGGACGAAGAGCCTGTCGTCCCTGTTGAGGCCGTTGACACCTCCATCGAAGAAGTCGTTGACGAAATCATCGAAGAAGAAAAAAAAGACGATGAACCCCGTAAGCCCACAACGGGCAAGACGAAGGTCAAAGTCAAAGTCGAGTGACATACTCCCCACACCTAAAGGCGGGAGCATCTGCCGTAAACGCCGGAGGCTTGGCTTACGCCAAGACTTCCACCGACTGAGACAGTATGAGATGATGCCCCATCTCATAGACGCGTCTATCAGAAAAAGTGGTTTGTGCTACGACGCCTTATATCCCCATGCCTGAAGTCAGGGGCTTTACGGCACTTTTTCGGTAATTGACAGCAGGTATGGGGCCGCCGCACAGCAAGGTGGCCCCGTCCTTGTCTCATCTTCGCTGCTGTGTGATGCCACTGCATGTCGTTCTGGTCTCTTCGCTCCCCTGATGTTGAGGAAGCCGCCCTCCCCTGGCGGATGCTCAATGGAGTCCTGCTGGCAGCGGGCCTTGCGCTGGTCGCGGCGTATCTTTTCATCGCGGTTGTCACTGAGCGCGAACCCTATGATTACGCGCTTCTCATGCGCAGCGCGATCATCTTCTGCGAGGATCAGGCTCACTTTGCATATGGCGTGACACAGTACAGCGATGGACAGCCGCAGCGCAGCTTTTATCCCGCCCCCTTTTACAGCGCCTTTTGTGTCCCCTACCGCCACGCCCATGATGGGCTGCTCATGGTCTGGCTGCTGATTCCCGTGATCTGGGTGCTGGCATTAGGCCAGCGGCGGGCGGCGCTTCTGGCGTATCCGCCGTTATTCGTGCTGCTGCTGCTGGGCCAGAGCACGGGTTGGCTGATTCCGCTGTATTTTCTGGCCGCCTCAAAGCGTGCGCCGCGCTGGTGGCATGGGGTCTTTCTGGGTGCAGCCCTATTCAAGCCGCACATTGCGATTCTGGCGGTGGTGATTCTGCTGTGGCGCTGGCGCAAAACGCCATCGGCGCTCTTTGTCGGCGCAGTGACGTGTCTGGGATTGTTGATTCCGGCCTTCCTTCAATTTCCGGGGTGGCTGGGGGTATGGCTGAAAAACGGGCGCGGCTTTGAGCCTGTCAATCTGGCCTCTGTCGCCCGCATTCCCGTTCGCGGCCTCAATCTTCAGTTTGTCACGACACCGGGGATGCTGGTGCTGGTATGGGGATTTGCTATCGGCGTGGCACTCTTCGTGGCGTGGCTTCTGTGGCAGCGGCGCGGGCGTCTGACTGTGTATGATCTTGTGCTCATCTTCTGTTTTACGCTGCCGCTCATCAATGATTATGATCTGGTGATTCTGCTGCCCTTCCTTGTGCAGCGGCCCAAGCGTATGTTGATCGCGCTGGCAGCGGGCCTCCCGGCGTGGCTCTACGCTATGATGACGACGCAGCCGACCATGCCCCTGGGATTTTACAATCTGAGCGTGCTCATCACCCTGGCGCTGATTGCCGAGCGGGTGTTGGATTTGCGGAAGGGGCCGTTTGTAGAGACGGTGCGGAAACCGTCTGGTATGGAGGAGAGCATATAGGATGTAATCATTCACCTATCCGTGAGAATTGTGGGTTTGTAGGGGCAGGATGCATCCTGCCCAAGCCAAATCCCCTACAAATCATCTAGGCGCGATATATCGCGCCCCTACAACGGCCTTTGTCGCATGGATAGGTGAATGATTACTATAGGATAGATTCAATAGATCATTCCTCTATGCTCAATTACTTTTTTATCTATTACTTCCGTGTAAACACCAGCAGCACAAAGATCACGCCTGCCAGCGCATACGCCATGCCCGCCACATCGGGATAGCCGCTCGTGTAAAACATCGTGCCCATGAGGGCAAATGTCGCAAACAGAATCGCCCGCGTTGTGCGCTGGCCCTGCACCTCGATACGCTCCAGATGCCGCCGATGCTGCGCCGCCAAGCGCGTTGTGATCTGGGCATCGCCGCTGATGAGATCGCGCAGCATCCCCTCAACGGCATTGGGCCGCTGCAAGCGCCGCACCAGCATCTGCGAACTGGCAAGGAACGCCTGGGCATCGCCATTCATCAACGCCTTGAGCGGCTCAAGGAAGGGGTCGAGATACTCGGCCCGCAGCTCATCGAAGATATTGGCATCTTTATCCGTCATGATCAGCTTCTGTATACTCGCCTGAATATCCTCCCAGGGATTGAAGGAGGGATCAAGCGAAGTCGTCATGCCGCTTAAAATGCCTACTGTGCGCCCCAGGTAGATGAAATCCTGCGGCACGCGGAACGGCATCTCGCGCAGCAAGTCGCCAAACTCGCGGCCAATATCCTGCACCGCATCAAAGCTCACGGACGAGAGTTCGGACATATTCATGCCCCAGACCTTCTGGAACACCGCCTCTGTCGCCTCTTCAATCCGATGCACATCGGCACTCGGCAGCAAAAAGCCCAGGTCTTGATACGACTTGACCAGCTTATGCGCGTCACGGGTGATGACCGCCGCCAGCGTATTGACGACGCCCTGCACAATCTCCGGCGTCAGTGTGCCGATCATGCCGAAATCGATGAAGATCAGATAGAACGGCGTGCCTTTGCCGCCGGGGACATCACTGTCTGCGGGCAAAGGATAGATGAACAGATTGCCCGGATGCGGATCAGCGTGGAAAAAGCGATCCTCGAAGATCTGGCGCGTGTAGGTGTCCATCAGCCGCTGCGACACCTCATGCCGATCAATACCCGCTGCATCCAGCGCTGCATAATCGTTGAGCTTGATGGCGCTGACATCTTCCATCGCCAGCATGTAATCGGTGCAGTGCTCGCGGTAAATCGTCGGGATGTACACGCCCATATCATTGGCGAACATGGTTTTGAAGCGTTCGGCGTGATTGGCCTCTGTCTCATATGAGATTTCTTCCAGCAGCACGCGGCCAAATTCTTCGCACAGGCCAATCGCATCGATGCGCCGCCGAATGAAGTTGAAGCGCCGCGCCACATGCGCCACGATGAACAGCGCCGCCATATCCGTATACACGATCTCGCGGATGCCGGGGCGCTGAATCTTCACCACCACACGATCCCCATTCAGCAGCACAGCGCGATGCACCTGCCCCAGTGAGGCGGCGGCAATCGGCGTCTCATCAATCGAGGCATAGCGGGCCTTGAGATCACCCAACTCGCGCATGAGGACGCTGCGAATCTGGGCATAGGGCACGGTAGGCACTTCGTCTTGCAGGCTCACCAATTCGGCAATCACCGCTTCGGGGATGACATCGGCGCGGGTGCTGGCAAACTGGCCCGCTTTGATCATCACGCCGCCCATATCAATCGCAAAATAGCGAAATTCACGGGCGTATTTTTGCCAGCGTAACGTATTGTTGCGCTTGATCCACCCCGGCGCAATCTTGGCGACATACAACTGCCAGAAGATCAGCCGCACAAACAGCCGCAGCGAGAAGACCAGCGTCTTGAGATAGCGAATCTGCATCCGCAGCGTTTTGGGCCGCAGCCGCGCCACCTTGTGCTCAATTGTCTCCACCCCTCCCCATCCCTCCCCACTTTGTGGAGAAGGGGCAGTCGCCTTTGAACTTGAGGCCATCACATCGGGCAGCATGGCGCTCAACTGGGGTGGCATGGTCGGAGCAGGGCGGGACACACCCGGCGCGGTTGGTGTCCCGTTGTTCGGCAGGATAGGAATCGGAATGCGTGCCCCGGCGTCGGGCGGGATGCCGTTGGCCGGGGTCTGTGCTTCATTTTCGTTGCGTTCACCGGGGCCGCGCCAGAGCGGGAGCTTGTCCGGTTTACTTTTTACCGTTGGGTTTCCCTTCGGGCTTGAGGAAGCGGATGTTGAGGTTGTGATCGGAGAATTTGGCACCTTCAATTTCCATATCGTGCAGTGTAAAGGGAAGAACAATGTTGCGGCGATACGGCCCCACGCGCAAGGTGATTTCATCGCTGGAGCGATACAGATCGACATCCTCTTTGGCGGCAAAGCCAATCGGCACGCGCAAAATGTAATCGCCGTTGGGCTGGCTCTCAAATTTATGGGCGGTGCCGGTTGACATCAGCTTGGACGGGTCATGATCCTTGTACAGCTCATCCGCCAGCCGTTTCAGGCTGTCTGTGCCACTGACTTCCGTCTGGAAGATGGGCGCACGCAGCATCGGCAGCGTGCCGAATGCCTCGTGAATGAACTCGATATTCTCGCGCTGACGATCTTTGGTCTGCTGGAAATAGGGATCGGTCACGCTGTCGGGCAGAATTTTGTTGCAGATCAGCGCATCGGTCACATAGCCATACAGATTGAGATAGGTATAGGTGCGCTGCGTCTCTTTGATGACCATCTTCTCCGGGTTGACGACCAGACGCATACTGGCAATTTCCGGGTTGGTCAGCAGCACGCGCACCTGATCGAGCATATCGAACAGACCGCGCACCTGATCCCAGGCGTTATCGTCCGGCACACCGTCCTGGCTGCGGCGCAGCAAACGGCTGACAGGCCGCACGACACGGCTCACGCCCTGCGTAATCGAGATGATCTTCTCGAACCACCAGCGCGTCACATCGGGCAGGCTCAACAGGCGCAGGGTCTCGGCGGTTGGCGCAGCATCGACGATGAGTATGTCGTATTCTTTTTCCTGGAAGTATTGATTGATCCAGAGCAGATGTGCGCCTTCTTCCAGGCCGGGGAGAATCATCACCTCTTCGGCCACGATCTCCTCAACCCCTTTGCGACTTAAGAGGGCTGTCATGTACTTCTGGATTTTGCCCCAGTATTTGTCCATCGAATAGCGGGTATCAACCTCCTGCCCCCACAGATTCGGGGCCAGATAGGTGGGTTCAGGCCCAATCTTTTTATCGAATGAATCGCCGAGGCTGTGCGCCGTGTCGGTGCTGATGACAATCGTCTTTAAGCCCATTTCAGCACAGCGCAGCGCCGTTGCCGCAGAGATGCTGGTTTTACCCACGCCGCCCTTGCCTGTGTGTACGATGACGCGCATTCTGTATCCTCACTTTAGGTTCATGGACTCACCTCAAGAGGGGAGTCGCTTTTCTACTACTACGTATTGTAATGGAAAAACGTTGCCTCTCCGTTGGAATTAGCGGTCTAGCCGCAAATCCCCCATGCGGGGGGGATGGAAACATGCCATTCAGATGATATGGCCGCCTGATAAATCGCATAGGATAAGCACAACAACGCAGACAGCAGCACCGTCTGAAAAACCCCACAGATCGTATATGTAATTCAGGAGACACTATCATGACAGCAAAAGGTGGACTTTGGGATCGTATTGCCGGGAACTGGAAGCAGTTCCAGGGCGAAGCTCGCAAGCAGTGGGCTGACCTGACCGACGACGATATGGAATATATCGCCGGCGAACGCGAAAAAATGGCGGGCCGCATCCAGGAACGTTATGGCATCGCCAAAGATGAAGCCAACCTCCAGATCGACAAGTGGTCAGAAGATTTGAAGTTCTAATCTGACCCGACACGAACACCAGCAAGCGCAGGAGGTCGCCCTTTATGAGGTGGCCTCTCTGCATTCTCCCACTCTTTAAAAGATCATCATAGCACCTGGAACGACTCTCATAATAGTACGGGACGCGCTGTATAACGATATAGGCCTGAGTGAAGCATGAGATAAATGAGCGAAATGTCATCGGGTTGGATATTCTCGGACGGGGTAAAAGCAGAAGGCAGTACACGGAGTCAGCACACATTATGATACGTTCCCTCGTCGTCCCGCATGACGCTGATTTACAAGACCCGGATCTGGTTGTTACACGTAATCTCACGATGGAAAAAATCACGGCGGCCATCGAAGCCAATGATTGGATGTGGCTTGATATTGTGGAGGCGACGGAAAAAGAGCTTGTCTGGCTCGAATCGAACTTCCATTTGCATCCGTCAGTCGTCTCGGATTTGCGCTCAGAGGATCGCCGGCCTGCACTGATGGTATATCAACGCTATTTGTTTCTGTCATTGTTTCAGCCCTGGCTGCACCTCAACAAAATTGAAGGCAAAGAAATTCACTGCCTCATCGGGGAAAATTTCTTCATCACCCTGCGTAAGCCGGATGCGAAGGCGGTTGATGAAGCGTATGATCGTGTGGCACAAAATGTCTCGCATTGGCGGCAGGGCGTTAGCTATTTCCTGTATTTGACGACGCAGTATGTCCTGGATTCGTATTATCCGCTGCTGGATCGTGTCAGCGATCAACTCAATGCGCTCGAAGAAAATTTCATGAACAACGGCGGCCCGACCAAGAAGGCCCGCAAACCTGTCTACGTCATCAAGCAAAAATTGATCAGTATGCGCCAGATGGTTGCGCCGCAGCGTGAAGTGCTCTCAAACGTCGTGGGTGAGGAGCGCCTGTCGCGCAATGGCGAAACGCGCGATTTGTTCCGTCACCTGTACGAGCGTCTGCTGCGGATTTACGACGTGATCGACGCGCAGCGCGACCTCTCGACCAATGTGCTGGATATGATCGAGAGCCAGGAGAATAACAAGATGGCCGAGGCCGTCAATCGCCTAACCGTGCTGTCGATGATCTTTTTGCCCATGACCTTTCTGACGGGCTTCTTCCAGCTTAACCTTGTGCAAGCGCCTGATCCCTATGTGCTGCCCATCAGCGGCGCGGCGCTGTTCCTGATGATTATGGGCATGATGCTGGGTTCGGCGGGCTTCATGACGTTTCTGTTCCGTCGCAAGGGCTGGATTTAAGACCTTACCCTCTCATCCGCATCCCTTTCAAGGGGCGGTTTTTCGCAAACGAATAACACGCATTCCCTTGTAGGGGCACGATGCATCGTGCCCCATATACAGCAACTTAAGGATTTTGTGCTCATTGTGAGCCAAAGATGCGGCAAAAGCGCTTGCGCCAGGGACTGAAAGTCTCTATCTCCCGTGTTGCGGGGTTGAAAACCCCGCCCAAACACGCCCCAAAAGATGGTTTCAGCGGGACTTTCAGTCCCGCAAAAGGCAAGGCAGGGGTTTTCAACCCCTGACGACAAGGCAAAAAAGAGTCGGGCAACGAGTAGTTTGCTTAAGTTGGTGCATATGGGGCACGATGCATCGTGCCCCTACTGAAATCTATGCGTATGCGCCACGTTTTGCCCACCCCAATAGACCAATGACCAAACAGTATTTCTCACTGACATCAGCAAATCATATAAAAATCGCACTAAAACCTACAAAAACCTTCGTTTATATTTAAAAGTCATAGCGGTTAAGTTCAGACTCATTCCCCTCCAATTTGCGGTTTGATCCCTATCCTAGACATCTGCTATCAAGCTGTGTCCTAATAAAGAGGAGACATTCAATCATCTTTGAGGGAGTTTTTGTTTATGTTCGTCGTTTGCAATCGAATTGCCATCAATCCTGAACACGCGGAAGCCTTTGAGCAGCGCTTTCTCAGCCGCGCCGGTCTGGTCGATGGGATGCCGGGTTTTGTCTCGTTTCAACTGCTGCGCCCGATCAAAGCCGAAGATTCGTATATCGTGATGGTGACATGGGACACGAAAGCGCATTTTCAGGCATGGATGAAGTCGCAGGAATTTAAAGAGGGTCATGCCCGCACTGGGTCACTGCCGCAGGGGACATTTGCAGGCAATCAGAGCATCGAACACTACGAATTGATCGGGTTTAGCCAACGCTCTGAGGTCTAAATCTTACCAGAAAAGCGCCTTAAACCTCTTGCCTGAGCGATGGAGAGAAAAGCCTAAATCTGGCATTTTGTGCCATGAAACGATATATAGTCTGGAAATGCCCCCGTCAGCAGGCGGGGGCGCGTTACCAGAAAAGCGCCGTAAAGCCCCTGCCTTCAGGCATGGGGATATAAGGCGTAAAACTTGCCAAACGATCTCGTGATGGCTATACTTTGACACAATTCGATCAGACAATGCGCTTCACGAGATGTCAGAGTCCGGGCGCCGTCTGATGCGGCGCACCTTAACAGCAGACTGTCGGGCGTTGCGCTGGAAAGTCCAGCGTGTAAAACAGTCAACGAACAGGTGCGAGATACAATGATTTTGAGCCAGGGCATTGGCTCATACTGTCTCAGTCGGAGAAAGACCTTGCGTCAAGCATGGCATCCGG
>DAOTUR010000253.1:0-6194 GCA_034436915.1 Anaerolineae bacterium | reverse complement strand
GGCTCTGTCGCAAAAAGCGGAACGATGGGATAAAGTCAGATCAGCGACTTAAAAATAGCCGAGCGAGACACGATCATCAAAACCCCAACCGTTTTCAAATGGCGCCACTTCCAGGCTGAGATCATTATGCTGTGTACCCGCTGGTACTTACGCTATAGCCTGAGCTATCGGGATTTGGAAGAAATGATGGCAGAGCGCGGGCTGAAGGTCGATCACAGTACGATTGCACGATGGGTACTGGCCTACGCGCCGGAACTCGAGAAGCGTGTCAAGCCGCAGTTGAAGCCGACCAATGACTCCTGGAAAGTGGATGAAACCTATCTCAAGGTCAAAGGCGAATGGCTGTATGAGTACCGGGCGGTGGACAGCGACGGGCAAACGATCGAATTCTTCTTGAGCGCCAAACGAGATGCCGCCGCCGCCCAAGCCTTCTTCGAGAAAGCGCTCGGTGCGCCGCACACCGTCACGCCGCGCGTGATCAACGTCGACAAGAACGCCGCCTATCCCAAGGCCCTCGACACGCTCAAAGCTAACCAGCAACTCCCGCCAGAGTGTGTACTGCGGCAGGTCAAATACCTGAACAATCGGATCGAGCAAGACCACCGCTTCATCAAACGCCTCACGAAGCCTGGCCTCGGTTTCTTTTCCTTCGAGACGGCTCAGCGCACCCTGGCCGGGTATGAGACGATGCACATGATCCGAAAAGGGCAGATGAACGGAGCGGAAAAAGGTGACATTCTCGCCCAGGTCGCGCTGATCAATAACCTGTTTGGGATCATCGCCTAACTTTTCAAATTTCTGAACGCAAATCTGCTCTTTTCCAAAACCTTCCGCTTTTTGCGACAGAGCCGATCAACTTGCGCGAGGCCGTGGTTCAAATCGCAGTTCCGCCGATTGAGGCATTGAAACTGAACCTGCATGAGCTGACCAAATACTTGCACCACTGGTTTATAATGAGGCAAACATCAGGAGTATCCGATGAACGTGTCTGAGATTATAAAACAAGCGCGTGGTATGAGTCTGCAAGAACGTCGCGAACTGATCACGTTACTCAGTGACTCGATCCTGGAGGAGGGACAGGTCTCAGAGATCGATCCTCCTCTGTCATCCCGAGAGATCGTGCGTGCCAAACTCATGGCGGCGGGCAAATTAAGCCTGACGCACGATTTTCCCCAGGAACGGCGCCTGGACGACCCTCCAGCTCTAGTCTTGCCATCGGGTGCACGCAGCAGCGACGACATGCTTGATGATGATCGCAGCGGACGATGACCTCGTTTTATATGGATACGAGTGCCATTGCCAAGCGCTATGTGGTTGAGGTCGGGACAGCCTGGATCCGACAGCTGGTTGATGTGCATGCGGGGCATGCGATTATTGTGTGCGACCTCACGCCTGTCGAGTTGGTGTCGATCCTGGCCCGTCAGCAGCGCGAAAACAAACTCTCGACGGTTGATGTGATGCGCCTCGAGACGCTGTATCTGAGTCATCACCGTCAGCAATATTTATCGATGGCTCTGGATGCGGCGGTGATAGGACGCGCCCGTGGATTGTTGCAGAGGTATGACTTGCGGGCGCTCGATTCCTTACAGCTGGCGAGTGCGATAGAAGCGGCGCAGAGTTCAGGGATTGTACCTGTGTTTGTCACGGGGGATAAAAAGCTTCTGGTGGCCGCAACTGGTGAAGGATTCACGACAGAGAGTCCCTACAACCATCCCTGAGAAGCAAGCTTGCAAAAACACGGCCTGATATACAGGGTGGATCAGGCTGAGGTGGCCCAAAATGGGGTGATTTTGGCTGTGTTTTCGCCCTCGTATAAGCCCCATTATACGCGGTTGATGCTACTCATCTAGCTTTTTTTCAGAATGTATTGTGAAGCCTCAAACTCTGTGAAATGAGGGCGGATATAGAAATGTATTGGGGTAACAGAGCTACCCAATACATTGTCAGGCAGCTCTGTGTAATGGACAGAAAATAGAGTGAGATACCCTCATTCTCTAAAGATATTAAAATCCTTTACGTGTTCAAACGATCCCTGAGTGCCGGATCAACGCTGACAGCACAATCCTTGAATCGCTGATTATATTGTTCACGCTTGTTTGCATCGGAGGTTAAAAGATCAAGGGCGGGGATATTGCCTGTACAGAGACGA
Organism: Anaerolineae bacterium; assembly: GCA_034436915.1. GTDB lineage: Bacteria > Chloroflexota > Anaerolineae > Aggregatilineales > Phototrophicaceae > JALHOR01. The sequence continues at coordinate 4,045 of DAOTUR010000253.1, read as the reverse complement.
TACTCATCAATCTTTGTCTGTGCGTTTGCGAGAGATGTCTCAAGATCCCGATCATCAAGCACGTAGGCATCCAATGCCTGATTAAACCAGATCGTCTCAGGCATGTCCTGAGAAAAGCCGGATGTGCCTGGGTTAATCGGAATCACTGCTGTTTGAGGGTTGTCCAGAAGATCAAACAGCTCCACGTAAAGATTAGCGGCGTGCTGTCCTTGAGCCGCAATGACAGCATCGCTGGCTGCCTGTGACTGGCGCGCGGGCATATCCTGAAACAGCTCAGGATGCTGTGCGATGGTACTCAACCAGTGATAACAGGCATCAGGATAGGGTGTCTGGGCTGAAATATACGCAGCCCCCAGGCTGTAAGCCACCGGGGTGAGATCAGTACCCTGCGGAAACGAGATGGGCAGAGACGGACTTCCCGCTGTTCCGACAAGATCCCAGGTATACAGCGAGGCATCATAGAGTGCTAAACCATCACTGCCACTCACCAAGATGTCGTTTGACGCAGGATCAAGCCTGACATAATCAATCAGCCCATCCTTCGCCAGATTCAAGGCCTGACGGAGCGCCTCAACTACTGCTGGATCGGTCAGATAATAGGTTGGTACAGCTGTCGAGTAATCGATGGACATTCCGCCCAGAGCATCAGCCATCATCACATAGATCGTGCTGCCGGATCTCTGCGAACGATAGGGCGCTGTTGACTGAACAGCTTTGAGCTGTGTTAGCGCATCAATGAACTCATTGATCGTCCATCCGCTTTCTGGCATCGAGAGACCTGCTGCCTCAAAGCTGGCCGGGTTGTACCACATAAGCATTGGTATGATCGTCATCGGCAGACCATAGATCTGATCATTGATGGTTACCTGCGGCCACATGGCCTCTGGAACATCGTGACGATCAAAGCTGGAATCTGTCGCCAGAAACGGATCAAGCGGTTGGATAAGAGAGAGATCCATCAGCGGCACAGCATTATAAAAGGTGTATGCGCAGTCGATTTCAGGGCCATCGGCTGTGATGCTTGCCCCTGCTGCTAGGTCAATCGAGCCAACCTCGGGATCAGAGGCCGCAAAGTCCTGCGCGACACGCTCCCAGTCCTGCGGATTGGGCAGGGGAGATGGATTTGACAGCAGACCGAATGTCAGCGTGATCTGATCAGCCTCCGGCACAGGTGTTGGGACAGGGCGCGAGATGACAATGTCAGCGGTCTCTCGCTGCTCAGCCAGCGCGAGATCGTCAATGGCCTTCTCCTGCGCCAATTGCAGAGCATTCTCTACAGAAAGTGATTGATCCTGCTGCATTTTGCCGCGCGCAAAAAAGAGATACTGCAAATAGCGCAGCTCCGCATTTGAAAATCCTGTTTCAACCAGTTGAGGCAGGACAGGCTTGAGAGCATCGGGAATCTCTAACGGCATATACGTGATCTCACCAGCGGGCGCATCTCCGGTTGATTGACCATCGAGGCTGCGCCGCGCCGGAAGTTCCGCGTAAAATCGCGTTGCCACATCGATCTTGCCCGTCAGATATTTGGCCAATTCGTAAGCCATATCGGGATAGGGCGTGCCTGCACTCACTGCAAACCCTTCTGCAGAAACATAGCCCGTATCCCCTGGGAACAAGACCGGACGATAGCGCTTTGTTTGTGGCTGAGAGAACAATTGGAGATTGCCCATCTGGATCGGGACTTTGTTCCAATCCACATTTTGCGGAAAGGGCTGATCGCCGAGCATCTCATGTCGGTAGTCATCCATTTGCTTGAGCATTGACACCAGATCGGGGTCGGTGAGAGTCGGCATTTCGGGTTGTACACTGGTGTCATACCCCCCATGTCCATAAAAGGCACGCAGCAGAATCCGCTCATCAAGCCCTGACAAGCCCGGCAGAGTGACGTCGCCGTTGGCATCGCGCACAGTCAGCGCAAGGCCTGCATCGATATACTGATCGAGTGTCCAGGAAGAATCGGGGTAGGGATAATTGGCCGCGTCAAACGCAGCGGGATCATACGCCATCACGGTTGTATGGAGACCAACGGGCAACCCCCATACACCGTTGTCCCACTCAAAGGCCTTAAGAGCGGGGGTATAAAAATCATCCAGGTCGCCGCTGTTGTCGGCTCGTACATACGGGGATAAATCGAGAACATAGCCGGCTCGTGTTGCCAACATGCCAAGATTAGAGTCGCCGCTTGCCGCGACAATATCGGCGCTGCTAAAGACGGCTTTGGCTTTATCCAACGAGCTTTCGGTATCAGAAAAATCGTAGAGATAGTAAAGATTATCCGCGCTCAGGGGCACAGTGACAACTTTGACGTTAGGATGCGTCTCGTAGAAGTCCTGCAAAACCCGCTGAGAGAGCATATCACTGCGCCAATCCTCAAGGGCAACAGTGAGAACAATGTTATCAGATTGAGCTAACAGTTGGCTGGAAAGCGCGAGCAAGCCAACCACTGTCAACCATAAAAGTAACCTTTGCCTCGACATCGGTCCTTGTACCTTTCAAGCGAAACAGGTAAAGTAAATAACAACAGAAATTATACAAGCGTGAGCCGAGATATCCTCACTCCAACTAAGAAAGATATATAAATATAAAATCTTACTTATAAGTGGATATTCCCTGAAAAAATGCACATTTAGGTGGTATACCATCTGTTTTGTTGTAAATTTGATCCCTTAAATATGGATGTTAATCATAATTACTAACCAAATAACATTGATTTTCGAACTCGATCTTATTATAGTTAGTATGTTACACATTTATTTTTCTCATCTGAGGTTTGTAAACATGTCCAAAAAGGTCTTTGCCTTTAACATCGCAAAATACGCTGATAAGACAGTCCCCGCGCTTGACGGTCAGTACAGTGATGAGCAGCAAATCTGGGTTGGGGACGATCTTACGGCCTATGTTCCTACAGACACAGTCAGTCACTACACCACTTGGTCGAAGGATTGGACTGGCAGTAACTATGATCCAAGCCCTGATACCTCCTATGATATTGACCACCCATAAGATTGATCACTCATTTTTGCTCTCATAGAGTGTTCCGGAAAATGCCCTCCTTCATCAAGTTGTTGAGGACATAACCTCTATAGAGCGGAAACTGACATAGCATCATTTATTCCGAACACAAGAGCAGCGTTTAACGCTGCTCTTGTGCTGTTGAAAAGTAACTTGTGAGTTTTCAGGCGAAGGTGACCACATTCACGTTATTATGGGGACACTGATCAAACGTCACCTCTGTTGAGCGTTGATCTCTCATAGACTCAATGCGGCGTTTGTCTGATTGAATCCATTCGATCATCCCTCAAATTCAACATCTCCCGCATAGAAGGAGGTTGACTCAATGCACACCAAGAAGGGCTTTATGGTTCGGGATCAAATTCTGATTGTGACCCAAAAATTCGATCCACATGCAGATTATATTATTCAAATGCTCAATGAAGCCGGGCATGAAGTGACCCGCTTAAATTCAGATGATATTCCCTTGAGTACCGTCTTCAATCTTCGTGTTGGGTCCTCTGACCCTCTGCACGGCACAATCGCCATCACAACAAATAAGCGTGGCTTCGATATTGAACGGGTACGCTCTATCTGGTGGCGTAAACCAGATCAATTTTCCTATATCGAAGGCCTGACAGAAGACGAAGATCACTTTATGAAAACTGAAGTGAATCATATGGTGCAAGGTCTCTGGGAAAGCCTCAGCGACTGCTATTGGATGAGCCATCCCCATCATATTCGGCGCGCGGGGTGGAAAGTTGAACAATTGGAACGGGCCCAGCGGATGGGATTTGAGATTCCACGCTCGATTGTGACGAACGATCCTGAGGCTGTGCGGGGGTTCTATGAGGAATGTCATCAGCGTATCGTCTATAAGACTTTATACGGATCATTTCTCGCTTCGAAGAATCGCAATGTTCATGATCCTTTGTATTCTTACAAGCAGCCGCTTCAACTTGGGGGTTTTTGCATATCCCCCCGAAAAGGTATATTTGAAATTATTTGAATTGTTTACTAGCACAAATCGGTATTCGAATAGCGCCGTGCC
>DAOTUR010000252.1:0-2789 GCA_034436915.1 Anaerolineae bacterium | reverse complement strand
GCGTCAGCGTTGCCAGATTGACATAGGCCACCCGCGTCGCGCCCGGCGTTCCAGCACCCGGTTGATAGTACGGCGCAACAATGATCACGGAACGACCATAGCTGGCGGGTGTGCTCCACGCAACGGTGGGAATCACGGTGTAGCCCTGGGCCTGCCAATGCGCCCCGCACCAGCGCGTGCGATACGTGTTCCAGATCTGCACCGCTAGCGGCATACCAGCATTCAGACTGAAATCGGGCGTGAGAACAGCCTGAAATCCATCCAGATAGCGTAAGATCTGCTGCGGGCGATTCCAGACACTCTCAAAAAAGGCATCGAAGAGAAAAAAGTGCACCGCGCCACCCGCCACCGACTGACCAGGGCGCACGCGGTGGCGATACGGGATGAGCCATTGGGGAATATCGACCAGTGGTGTGTAATGCAAGGCGGGAATGCCCGTCGGATGGGGCGACGGATAGAGCGGTTTGTCGTGAATGGGATCGGCAGGCATGGGCCTCCTCCTGATGATGGCGGGATGCCTTTACCTTACAAAGAGGGGTATATCTGACAAGACAGCAATTATGGGTTTAAACCCATAGGCAACACCCTGAGTATCTATCCCAGGACATGCTTTGAGAACAAAAAACAGTATCAGGGCAAGTCAATATCCGAAAAAGAACATGTATTCTATTTATTGTTGACATTGCGTGAAATCTTGATAAACTTGTCAACAGAGGATTGAGGAGGCTCACCATGTTGGAGGAACGTCTACGCCAAGCCCGTTTGTTTGCTGGTTTCACCCAAGAGGCCGTCGCCGAGGCACTCACAGAGATAGGGCACCCTGCGACAAAGGCCGTGATTTCAAAATATGAAATGGGCAAGAGCGTGCCTAAGGCATCTACGCTTTTGCAGCTGTCACGTATTTTTGATGTCGATCCTGGTTATTTTTTGTATGAATCGAAAACTGATCTGACATGGGTAGCATACCGTAAACAGAGTGATTTAGCAGAGACGAACCAGGATGTCGTCAAAGCCTATGCCAGAGATGTGGCGGCGCTGCAATTAGAGCTTCGCAGCTTACTGTACCCAGGAAAATCATATGATTTCCCTGAACCGATGAATGTCTCAACGGCAGCCGAGGCCGAGGCCGTTGCTCAAAATCTACGCTCAGCCTGGGGATTAGATGATCTTCCCATTGAGAACTTGACGCAAACTGTCGAGGATCATGGTGTGGTCGTCATTGGTTGGAGCCGAGATGCGGGACGCTTTGACGGACTATCGGGTTGGTGTGGCGATGATGTGCCGCTGACAGTTGTGAATACAGCGGTTGAGGTGGATCGCCGACGTTTTAATCTGGCCCATGAGTTGGGACATCTCCTGATGCAAACGAGCGATGATCTTTCAGAGCCGATGGCTCATCGTTTTGCTGCTGCCTTACTTGTTCCAGCCGACCTGGCTTTCCATGAGCTGGGACGGAGACGAACCTCGATCAGTTTGGCTGAACTTGGGTTACTCAAGCGTCGCTATGGGTTGAGTATTCAAGGATGGATCTACCGAGCCACTGATCTTGAGATCATCACAAAACATTTTGCGACCTCTCTATGGCGTGAGATCAATCAGCGCGGTTGGAAGAAAGCTGAACCTTTTCCCTATGTGGCGAGCGAAGAGCCGATACGCCTGGAACAGATGATTCTTCATGCTGTGGCTGAGGGTCTCGTGACAAGAGATCGCGTGCGTTATGCCCTCCCTAATTTTGTTGTGGAAGATCCCGTTGCTGAAACAGGGGCTTTTCCAACCGCAACCGAATTGCTGGCGATGTCTGATATCGAACGGGAGACGTGGATGCAGCACTCCTTGGATCTGGCCGTGAATGAGGAGTTTGAGATGTTTGACGCTTTTGGAGAGGAAGACTTCTAAATGGGTGTAAGTGGTGTCCTGCCAGGTATTCAGCGCGGTGACGTTTGGAATGTCAACTTTGATCCTCAAGTCGGCCAGGAAATTCGGAAAGTTCGTCCAGCAGTCGTCATGAATATTCCGACCGCTGGACGGTTGCCTTTACATATTGTTGTTCCTATCACCACCGGCAGTGCCAATTTCAACAACTATTTCTGGATGGTGGCGATTTCTGCAACAACCGCCAATGGCTTAGGCCACGACTCGTTCGCAGACGTATTTCAGATTAAGTCGATTTCTGTGAATCGCTTTGTGGATAAGCGTGGTCTGTTAACGGCCATCCAGTTAGATGAGATTTCCGCTGCGATTGTCTTGTGTATCGGCTATAAACCGCCCAGGCCAAAATCACCCTAAACTCCCCTCCTCATAATGTGCCGTTAACTGCCCTTGATCCCAGTGGGTTTCTCTCCAACGCCTTATTGCCTATGGGCTTAAACCCATATCTCGTCTCTTTCAGGCCGAATCAACATGTTTTATCCTCGAACGGACGGATCAGCGAAAGAGGTATAGATATGGCACGGACGACCCTCTATCTGGGAGCATTTGGCTACAACGAGAGTCCCGAAGACCTGGGCGAGCCGCATGGGTTCTGGCGGTTTGAGGATTACGAGGCGCTTGAGCTGGCGTATGAGACCAGCACGGGCCTGAACGATGTGTTCCGTGAGATGGGTGCACCGACGTACAGCAAGATTATCTGGGTTATTGACCAGCAGGCCTATACGCTATTTCATGTCCTGGTCCTTTCCACGCAGGGCGATTTGTATGGGCGTCAATTCGAGCTGTTAGACACAGCGGTGGCCTGGCTCAAGACGCAGGGCTATCCAGATCTCGACGCCTCACAGATGGGGATTGCCGGC
>DAOTUR010000251.1:0-9383 GCA_034436915.1 Anaerolineae bacterium | reverse complement strand
CTTCCTCAACAGGCTTGAGCGTGACAGACGCGAGGCCCTGTTTCATTGTTGCGTTCAGGCTGTCATTACTGGTGGTATAGCGGGCATCTGCCGTGTGCTCAAGGGCATAGGCGGTTTCATAGATATAGTCGCGTACCGCCGAGTTGAACACGGTGGAACGATTCGCCAGTATGATCACGCCCAGCTTAGGCTCTTGCAGATAGGAAAAATCGCTCACGAAGCCGATTGTGCCGCCGCCATGCTCCAGCAGTGTCAGGCCGTTCCAGCGGCTGATGATCCAGCCCATGCCATATGAGGTGGTTCCCATCGCAATGGCGGGTGTATGGGTTTCTTGCAGATTTTTCTCGGACACAATGCGCGTGCCATCCGGCGTCACACCCAGATTCATCTGCGTGATGAGATAGCGGCTCATATCATTGGCGCTCGACCACAGCGCACCCGCCGGAGCCACAGGCGAGGCAAAACGTTCAAAGCTTGGATCAATCGGCGTCACGGCCAGATTGTTGGCAATATCAATCGTATGCGACACCGCATGATTGGCATCGGCCAGCGCCTTTGCGGGATCAAGCGTGCTGCGCGTCATACCAATCGGATCAAGCACGCGATCCTGAATGAGTTGAGCATAGGTCTGCTCAATGTCCGGGCCAAATGTGCCGCCAGAAGCCACTGCCGCCGCAAAGCCGCCCAGGGCCACCATCTGATTGCTGTAATTGAAGGCTTCGCCAGGCTGCGCCACCAGAGGCGTCTCTGCCACCATGCTCTGAATGCGTTCGGGGTCAGCCTCTTCAATGAACATGGGGATATCGTGGCGCGGGACGCCGCTCGACATGTTCAACAGATCACGATAGCGAATTTTGCTCGTAGCCGTTGCATCGGACAGGGCAAAATCGGGCAGCAGATCCGTTACGGGCGTATCCCAAGACAGTTTGCCCTCATCCACCAGCGTGGCCGCCAGCAGCGACGTAAATGATTTTGTCGTCGAGCCAATCATGAACAGGGTATCGGCATTGACTGGTGTGCCGCCCTCCAGCGATGTGACGCCGTAGCCTTTGCTGAAGATGACTTTGCCATCCAACACGATGGCGACAGATGCACCCGGTACGTCAAAGCGTTTCAGTGCATCGCTGATATAGGCGTCAACGGCGGCGAGGTCTTTATCGCTGAAGGGAGCCACTGTCGCGGTGGTGAGGTCAATCGCCTGTCCCGTTGTATAGCCCACCAGGACTTTGTTCAGCTCCGGTGTGATGGCGTGGGTTGTCGCTATATCCGGGGCCTGGACTAGCAAAACATAGGCTGTATTGTCTTTATATGTGGTGATGAGTGCGGTGACTTTGCCGCTCTTTTCCAGATACAAATCCTGCGTCCAGACGCCACTTGCCAGGGGAATATCGTTGCTCTGCGTCGGCTTAACGTCAATGAGATCGGGAGCCAGGGCGGTGATTATGGCTGTCTTGGCGCTGACGATATCTTTGTATTCTGTCGAGGCCGTTGCGGTGAGAGTCGCCCCATTGTCGTGTTTGTAGACCGCCAACTCAGGCGTGCTGTCATCTGTCCAGCCCTGCGGCACGGGGATGGTGAAGAGTCCCTGCGAATCGCTGTAAACGGCAGTCTGTGGTTCAGCAGTGGCGTCCTGTGCAGACGCAGTGAGAACGATGGAAAATCCAAACATGAAAGCGAAGAGAAATCCAACTGTCCTGAGATGGTGTTGATATTTTGACATAGAGATGTCCTGTGAGGATGTTTACCCACAATCTTATACGTCTAGACTCATAGAGGGGTTGCATTTTTGAGACGCGAGAAACGCCTAACAAGGCAGGAATCAAAGCTCTTTTCCCTCTCGTGGAAGCAGAGCTATTATCCTCCCCACTCAATACAGCATACACCCGATGAAATCGCGCACACTGTCGCCCATATCCAGCACGGGTATTTGATAGGTCTCATCAAAATCCAGGATGACTGTATCAAGATTTGGCTCCTTGAAATACTCTCCTACTGTCATATCGATGCTGCCGACGACATCGCACTCTCCCCATACGCTTGCGTCACACTCAAGCAAGATGAAATCCCGAATCGGATAGGTCGATTCGACGCCGACCCCCGTCCCGCTGACGTACACAAGGCGGTAGGTTGACTCGTCATGTCTGAGCATCTGGAGAGGCTTAAGCGTCATCATAGGGCCGCTCATCCAGGGATTGAGCAGCAGGCCCGCCCCCACCAGAAATGCGCCCACGATCAATACGGCATTCACACGGCGGGCGAGGGCTGCCCCGATCAGGAGCATAAAGATCAGCACGACGACAGTCCACGCCAGCGCCCGCAGCGGCGGATCATAGGTCAGCAGCAGCAGCGGATATGAGACGGACGACTGACACGGCCCGAAAAATCCACGCATCGATAGAACGCTGTCACGGAACAGGACACACAGCCCGACGGCCAGCACAAGCGCCAAACATCCGATTGGAAATCGAACGCGACGCGATTGTTTTTGCTTCGTGGGTGAGTCAGTCATAGTGTGATTCCCATCTATCAAAAACGCCTGTCTCCTCACAGTATGAGGAAACAGGCATTTTGACAAACAAGTCGATGTAGGGATGAGAGAGTCGCCTCTCATCCCCGCCGTGATTTAGCGCTTGATTTCAAAGGTCACATCGAGCGAGGCCGAGACTTGCTGCTGGCCGGGCTGAATGACCGCACCACCGCCCCCCATGTCCATACGGGCGCTGGCTCCAATGGGCACACCATTGCTGAATTCGGAGATGCTGACGATATCGCCCAGCGTTACGCCTGCGGCAGATGCCAGTTCAGCGGCTTTGGCGCGAGCATCATCCAGCGCCAGCTTGCGGGCCTGGCTCTCGAAGGATTTCACATCGCTCACGCTGAATTCCAGGCCGAACAGATTGTTCGCGCCCGCATCCACCGCGGCGTTGATCACATCCGCGACCTTCGCCATATCCTTGACTTTCACGCTCACCTGATTGGAGACGTTGTAGCGCAGGGACGCAGGGGTATTCCCATCCGTCGGCTGCGGATAGCTGGAGTCCTGATAAATATTTAGCCCGAAGGTGCGAACATCTTCTACCGCAACCCCGGCCTCCTGCACGGCCTTGATGATCGCGGCCACCTGATCGTTGGCCTTGCCATAGGCGGTCTTGAGATCGGTATCCACAATCGTCACGCCGACGACGATAGTCGCAGTGTCGGGCGCGGTGTTGACACTGCCCGTACCGCTGACGCGAATCGTGCCGGGAAGGGGGGCGCTGTTGTCCTGGGCGAATGTCGGCAGAGCGAGCAGGCTCATCAAGCCGATGACAAGTGCCAGGAAGAGAGTCCGTTTTTGCAACATGTGAGTATCCTTTCAAGGGGTTATTTATATAGTCTGTCTCACACAGGCAAGACGACAATGAACGCGACTTTGTTCCATGCTGGAGGGGCAAAAATAAAAATCTCATCAAAATCTCATAGTTTAACCTCAGTTTTGGATAGCACGGCTAATGCCCTCACCACTCGGCCTCCTCTGCCACAAGCGGCGAGGAGGTGCAAAACAGGGCAAAAAGCCCCTCACCCTTGAAGTGGGAGAGGGGGTAAAAAAATCGTTTGAAAGAGTGTTTTTGTAGGGGTATTTTTGTATTTATCTGTCGATTGAATTGCGGAAAAACCTACCTCGGATTATTCGGCTCCCATTTAAAGCTCCAGCCCGGCAGACGCTGCGTCCAATCGATCTCGTATCGTGCAGACGGGTCTGTGCTTTTTATGGGGCTGTGGCCCATCTGCTCCCGCAGCGCCTCCCACGACATACCAGAGTCTCGACATAATTTGGCGAAGGTGCGGCGCAGATCACGCGGGGCCAGACGGATACGCTTTTTGCGATGGCGAGCCTGATACGCTGCCACAATCCACTCCACCGAACGCGGCGAGAGGCGGCGTTCCGTGCTTACAGGCTGACGCTTGGGGCCGCGCTTGAGGCTGCGGAAGATCGGGGCATCAATATCACACTCCTCTGTCTGCTGCGCCGGGGCGACAACCCAATCCATCTCCATATCGGCTAGACTCTCCTCACCATCGGGCAGAATTGGCTCAGGGATAGGGATATTGAGGCCCGCCATATAAGCCTGTACTGCCTCAAAGATGGGGTGTGATTGCGGCCCCAACACGACAATGCGCGATTTGCGATGCTTGCCGTGCCGCACGCGAATCCCAAACACGCCGCTCGGATGCATCGTGAGAAAGACATCCGCCAGCGTCAGGCGCACGGCCTCGCTGACGCGCAGTCCCGTTCCAGCCAGCATCATAATCAGGGCACGGTCTCGCAGTCCCTTGATGGTCGTGATTTTGATCTGGGCAATATAGGCATCAAGCTCAGATTGCGACAGGCGCACGCCGTAATCTTCATCCAGCACATCCTGGCGAAAGATGGCTTTTGCATCCGACACTTCGGCCCATTGGCGCAGGAGGACACGCTGCTTTAAATCGGGCAGACACTGCGCCGCCCCCCGCAGCAGGGCGCGGGCCGCGGCCAGACGCACATTCACGGAATTGACTGCCAGAACCTTGCCACTCCCGGTGGTGAGGCGGCCTTGCAGCATATCTTCCCGCCATTCATTTAGCAGAGCACGTGTGGGCAGCAGACCGCCCCTGGACTCCAGGTAGCTACTCAAGGCCCGCAGAGCGCTGGCATAGCTGCGGGCTGTCTGGGTACGCTCGCGTGCGGGGCGATCTTCTTGCGCCATCTGGACGAATTGCGCGTTCAATACTGCGATAATCGCATCTACCTGCGATGAATCGTGCCGGGGCAAGAACGAGTCCATAGAGCAATCCTTGTCACATGTTTGGTCTGGCGAGAGGATGAAAGAGAGGGTGGGACAGCTTCATTATAATCGATAAGCGGGCGTAGGGAGGTAAGGTGGTGCAATTGGACGACAGAAAAGAGAGGAAACCACAAAGACACAAAGAAAACTCAGGAGGAAGATGAAAAGACTTCAAATGATTGGTGTTTTGAGAATCAAACAGGGCGAGTCATGACTCGCCCCTACAAATACCGTGTAGGGGAGCAGCGTGCTGCGCCCAAAAGGGCCAATCTTATCATCTGTCTTTTAAAGCTATCCTCCATCAGGATCAACCACAGAGGACACAGATAGCCGCATAGAAACGCTGCTAATTGACCACGTGATACAGGTTATTTAAGCCACATTGTGTATCCATCCTCATAACATGCTAAAAATTTGCTATCCCCAAATACTTGACAAATGAATCGATTTTGATGATACTAAAACTATCAAATGATGATAGTAAAAATATCACGGGTAGTAGAGATGACGACATTTTTCAAAACTGAAGAAGCATGTCCCGTCTGTCATACCACTGTCACCATCACACATTTGAGCAGCACAAATTCTATGGGGCGGCACAGCGATTTTCATCAAGTCACGATGGGGTTCCCACCCCTCCCACTTCTGATGAACACCTGCCCTCAGTGTGGTTTCTCTGGCACGGCCAGCACCTTTGACACACCAGAGACCATTCCGTCATCCTTTAAACAACAGATCATCGAGCATATCCAACCGATTGTCACATCGCAGCCCCTCACCGCTGGGCGGCGCTATGAATTATTTGCACTTCAAAAAGAACTTCTTGGGGCCTCAGCGCAGGAAATGGGCGATTACTATCTGCGGGCGTCCTGGGCCGCCCGCGATGAAGGCGATGACCACGAAGCCAATTATCAGCACTACGCCCTTACATTTTTCCACAAGGCGCTCTCATCAGACGATGAGCCTGTCAATGAAGCCGACGAAGCCCCGATCACCTATCTCGTGGGCGAGTTGTACAGGCGCACAGGCGATCTTGATGAGGCTGAACGTTGGTTCGCCCGCGTGCTCGAACGGGCAGAAAAAGATGAGTCCTGGGCGCGATTCGCGGAACTGGCACAGCGCCAGCGCGATACGCCGCAAAATATGATGTGAAATGAGATCTTTTCTTATGTGTGGGCATGATATTATGCTTTTAATCGGCGCGTCCTCCCCCGGGGGCGCGTTTTGTTTTCCAGAGAAATGATATGAGCACGACACAAGGTCATTTGCCCAAAAAATTTGTATTCTGGCCTATTCAAGGCAAAATGGATCGCTATCGTTTGTCGCTGAGCACAGGAGGCGCTTGATATGGATATGCTGGAACGCAATAAGAATAATGCGCTGGCCTTTTATGATTTGATGTTTAACCAGTGCAAACCCGCCGAAGCCATCGAGATGTACGCGGGCGATGTCTATATTCAGCACAACCCGACAGTGGCGGATGGCAAAGAGGCTTTTATTGCCTATTTCATCCGCATGGCGGAGGAGTATCCAGGCAAGCATGTCACCTTCAAGCGGGTGATTGCCGAAGGAAATTACGTCGTTTTGCACTGCTATCAGACGTGGCCGGGTGACAGCGATTGGGCTGGCATTGATATCTTTCGCCTGGACGAAGAGGGCAAAGTGGTTGAGCACTGGGATGTGCTGCAAGCCATTCCGCCCACAGCCGCCAATGACAATACGATGTTTTAGATCTGTTGGGGCAACCGCAAAGGATATAAAGGTCGATGTTTCAGGTCTTTGCGCTCTTTGCGGTTCTTGCGGTTCGATCTTGAAGGATGCTTCATGCAAAATTGGCTGACAGCCCGCGCTGAACGCACGCCTGATGCGGTGGGCTTGATCCAGGCAGCCCAGGCTTACCACTGGTTTGATCTGCATATTCTGGTCAATGCGTGGCGGCGCAGCACCCCGGCAGAGTTCTACCCACAAATGCGCGTTGGCGTGCTGATGACCAGCAGCCTTGACGCGGTTGTCGTGCTCCATGCGCTGAGTCGGGAGGGCTGTATCGCGGTCTGGCTGAATACGCGCCTGACACCGTTCGAATTGAGGGCACAGATAACGCAGGCGCGATGCACAATGCTCATCTATAGCCGTGCATTTCAAGCGATTGTCGATCAGATCGACATGCCGAACTGCACGCCCATCGCCTATGATGCCCAACGCGAGACGCCGCGTGCATCCCTCGCCCCCGATGTTGAGATTGATCTGGAAACGCCCGCCGCGATTTTGTTCACCAGCGGCACAAGCGGCACATCGAAGGGTGTCGTGCTGACATGGGGCAATTTTTTCACCAGCGCAATGGCCTCGGCCTATCATCTGGGGACGCTGCCGACAGATCGCTGGCTCTGCACGCTGCCGCTGTACCATGTCGGCGGCCTGAGCATCTTCTATCGCGCCTGTCTCTACGGCATTACGGTTGATCTGTATGAGCGCTTCGAGACGGATATTATCAATCAGGCGCTCACAGATGACCCGATCAGCCTGATCTCGCTTGTGCCAACACAGCTCTATCGTCTGCTAGAGACGCGCTCAGCTCCCTGGAATTCTGCCTTGCGCGTGATCCTTCTCGGTGGGGCGGCGGCCGCTGACGATCTTCTGGCCCGCTGCAAAGCTGAGAATCTGCCGATTGCCACCACCTACGGCCTGACCGAATCGGCCTCGCAGGTCGTGACGGGTTTTCCGGGCGAATACGAGGGCGTGGGCAAGCCGCTGATGTTCACGACGATTCGCGTGGTGGATGAGCAGGGGCATGACAGGCCGCACGGTGAGATTGGCGAAGTGACGGTGCAGGGGCCGACGGTGATGCAGGGCTATGACGACAATCCAGAGGCGACTGCGAAGGCGCTGCGTGATGGCGTGCTGTATACGGGCGATATGGGTTATTTTGACGCGAAAAATTCGCTGCATATCGTCCAGCGGCGCAGCGATTTGATCGTCAGCGGCGGCGAAAATGTCTATCCTGCTGAGGTCGAGGCGGTTTTGCGCCAGCATCCCGCCGTGAAAGAGATGTGCGTGGTCGGTGTGCCAAATCCCGAATGGGGCCAGCAGGTGGCGGCTGTGCTCGTCATGCAGCCGGGCCAACCGCTGGACGAGGTGAGTCTGATTCAGTTTTGCCGCACGCGCCTCGCCGGGTACAAAATGCCGCGCCGCTGGTTGGCTGTCGATGATCTGCCGCAAACGGCGAGTGGCAAAATTGCGCGGCGGGCGGTGCAAGACTTGTTTAACCACGAAGGCACGAAGAAAAGCGAAGAAAAACTATAAAGACCTTTCTTTGTGCCCATCGTGTCTTTGTGGTTTATCTCTTTCAGGATTTGATATGAAGACTCTTTTTTTGCATGGCTTCACCGGGTCGAGCGCGAGTTGGGAGCAGTTTATCGCGCAGAACGGGCTTGATCGCTCACAGATTTTGACGCCTGATCTGCCGGGGCATGGTGCGAATCTGCCTGCTGATATTGATGCGTATACGATGGAGGCGGCAGTACATGACCTCATCACAGGGCTGGATGCAAATTCCTCCAATCCGTCCGACTTATATCATCTCTACGGCTATTCGATGGGCGGGCGGCTGGCGCTGTATCTGGCGCTCACCTATCCAGAGCGCTTTGCCTCGCTGACGCTGGAAAGCGCCTCGTCGGGGTTGAAGACGGATGAGGAACGTGCGGCCCGCCGTGCATCCGATGAGGCGCTGGCGGATCGGATTGAGCAAAACGGCATCGCGGCCTTTGTCGATGAATGGGAAAGGCTGCCGCTGTGGGCCAGCCAGCAAAGCACGCTCACCGAGGCGCAGCGGGCGGCTTTGCATCAGCAGCGCTTGCACAATGATGCGCGTGGATTGGCGAATAGCTTGCGGGCGATGGGGACAGGCGTGCAGCCCTCGCTGTGGGATCGCCTGTGGGAGCTGAAGATGCCTGTGCTGCTCATCACGGGCAAATATGATACCAAATTTGGCGCGATCTCGCATGAGATTCAGGTGACGATGCTGTATGTGGAGCGGCGCGTGATCCCGAATGCGGGCCATACTGTGCATCTGGAGCAGCCGCAGGCGGTGGGGGAGGCATGGAAAGCGTTTATCGGGATTTGAACCCCACCCCAACCCTCCCCACTTCGTAAGGAGGGGGTTTTTTCAGGCGCGCTTCTTTTTCTCGGTCAAACCGCGCCGCTGCCGCTAGCGAAAGGCCAGCATCACCCCGGCGATGCCGCCAATGCCCGCCGCCATGCCTGCGATGGTCTGGCGCATCAGCATGGCCTCATAATCGCGCAGATAGGTGAGGATGGCGGGCGTTCCCTGGGCGACTATATCGTGCGGCGGGAAGGTGAGAAGAGTCCCGGTGAGATCAAACTGCCGTAAGTTTGTAAGATGCCCAAGCTCGATGGGCAGGACTGTGATTTTGGTGTATGCCAAAGTAAGGTACTTCAATTGTGCGAGCTGACCGATTTCCGGAGGCAAGCTGGTGATGGGGGCTGCTTCGATAGAAAATTGTTGCAATTGTGCGAGCTGACCGATTTCCGGAGGCAACGTTGCTAGATATGTGACGGTGA